>CAJBKH010000352.1 GCA_903953615.1 uncultured Bacteroidota bacterium | reverse complement strand
GGTACAAGGTTTCATTAATTAACGAAGACTTACCACTGCCCGAAACACCTGTTACGCAAATAAACTGACCAAGTGGAAACTCTACATTCACATTTTTTAAATTGTGACCAGTGCAACCTTTCAATACAATTTTGTGGCCATTGCCTTTTCTTCTCTTCTTAGGTACTTCGATGGTTTTGGTGCCATTGATGTATTGCGCAGTAGTGGAATTTTGTTTTAAGAATTCAGGGTAGGTGCCTTGCGCTACTATGCGACCGCCATTCACACCTGCATGCGGACCAATGTCAATGATATAATCGCTCTCGGCCATCATGTCTTTGTCGTGTTCAACAACAATGACACTGTTGCCTAAGTCGCGCAATTGCTTTAAGGAGGTAATGAGTTTTTCATTGTCGCGTTGGTGTAAACCTATGCTTGGCTCATCTAAAATGTATAAGACATTCACCAATTGAGAACCAATTTGTGTGGCCAATCGAATGCGCTGTGCCTCGCCACCACTAAGGGTGTTGGCAGGACTGTTCATGGTTAAATAATCTAAACCTACATTTACTAAAAAGCCAACACGTGTGCTAATTTCTTTGATGATTTCTGAGGCGATGATTTTTTGTCTATCGCTTAATTTGGCTTCTATGGTTTGCAGCCAAGTGTTCAATTCGCTAATCGATACTTGCGATAAATCGGCAATGTTTTTGCCCTCTATTCTATAAAACAAAGCTTCTTTCTTTAAACGCTGACCATTACAAACTGGGCAATCTTTGGCGTGCATAAACTCCTCGGCCCAGCGACTTAAACTCTCGCTATTGCCTTCGTAATACTGCTCTTCTATAATTGGAATAATACCTTTAAAAGTAGCTTCTATGGTTTGTGTTTTGCCTTCGTAGTTCGTATAGGTAACGGGGAAACTTTCGTCGCTACCATGTAGAATGATTTCTAAAATCTCATCACTCAATTTACTAATAGAATCGGCCAAACTAAATTTATATTTTTTAGCCAAACCTCTGAGTTGAGAGAAGGTATAATTTTCGCGCACTTCGCCAATTGGCAAAATACCACCTTTGTTAATACTTTTGGTGCGATCGGGAATAATGTGTTCGATGTTAACTTCGCTTACGATGCCCAAACCATTGCAATTGGGGCAAGCACCATAAGGACTGTTAAAAGAAAAGGTATTAGGTTGTGGTTCATCATAACTCAAACCTGTTTCGGGGTCCATTAAAAACTTGCTGAAAAAATGAACAGTATTTTCGGTGTTGTCTAAAATCGTTAAAGTGCCCTTGCCCATTTTGAAGGCCGTCTTCACACTTTCGTGAATGCGGTTTTTATTGGCATCGTTGGGTTCAATGCGATCAATCACCACTTCGATGTCGTGGATTTTATAACGGTCGAGTTGCATGCCACTTTCTATTTCTAGAATCACATTGTCGACCCTTACTTTTCTATAACCTTGTCTGCGGATGAGTTCAAACAATTCGCGGTAATGTCCTTTGCGTCCTTTTACCAAAGGTGCTAGTACTGTTATTTTTTTAAGACTAAATTTATCGAGGATGGTGGCTAAGATTTGATCTTCGCTGTAGCGCACCATTTTTTTACCACTCAAATAACTGTATGCATCGCCAGCACGGGCAAATAATAATCTAAGAAAATCGTATACTTCGGTAATTGTGCCGACCGTAGAGCGCGGATTTCGGCTCACTGTTTTTTGTTCAATACTAATGACTGGTGAAAGGCCATCGATTTTATCGACCTTAGGGCGTTTCATATCCCCAATAAATTGTCGGGCATAAGCACTAAAGGTTTCTAAATATCTGCGCTGTCCTTCGGCAAAAATGGTATCAAATGCTAAGCTCGATTTGCCGCTACCACTTAGTCCTGTGAAAACAACCAACTGATTGCGCGGAATCGATAAATCTATGTTTTTTAAATTATGTTCTGCGGCGCCTGTTATTTCTATCGTGTCTTGTTGGTTCATTGGAATTCTTTTGCAAAGAAAATCTAT
>CAJBKH010000351.1 GCA_903953615.1 uncultured Bacteroidota bacterium | reverse complement strand
AAGAATGGTACAAAAACGATTGCAGTTACTATGGCACTTATACAGAACAAATACCCTTGGTGCCTTATTGCACACCAGTTGGCAGTGTGAATTGTGTTCCGAATTTAACCAATTTACCTGTAAGAGGCATGAATTTCAATCCTAAAAACGGTAATTTTATTGTTACACCTACGAATTGTGCTGAAGTGGCAGTGATTGCTGTTCAAGTAAATTTGTACAGAAAAGACAGTGGCAAATACAAACGCATAGGTTATGTAAAACGCGATATGATGCACGTTACTTATAAAACAACCATCAACAAGCCAAGCCTGCTCACCTACCGCGACTATCAAATTAAAGCCCGTGAGAATACTTGCATAGACATTAAAATAAAGGATGATACCACTGCTAAAAACAAGGACACCGTAAAAGTAGTCATCAAAAAATTTCCAAAATATGGTCAACTTAGTTTACTAGATTCCAACGCCCGCGAAAAGACCTTGCATTATTGTTGGAATGTAACGGATGCCAATTATCTCGACAAATTAGAAGACAATCTAACACTCTATGCCTATGATAAAGCCTGCACATCTGGTCAAGCGATAGCAACTACCATTAACTTTAAAGCTGTTGCTCCCGATTCTATCACCACCATCAATGTCAAGACATTTTACGACATCAATAAAAATGGCAAACGCGAAACGGGCGAACCTTATCGAAGCGCACCTATTCTATTCAACAGGAATGGCACCCTCAGTTTATTTAACACCGATGCCAATGGCAGCCTAGTTCAAAAACCATTGTATGGCAGTTTTAAAATTGAACATCGCAGAAACCAATTCACTTACTCAACCAATACTATCGCTGTATTTAAAGGTCTATTTGATAGCATCTACACCCTAGAACTTGGCTTTAATTATACCCAAGGCATTAAAGGCCGCGTGTTCGAAGATGTGAATAACAATTGCACCTATGAGCAAGGTACCGATTTATTGTTAAGTGGTGTTAAAATCAATGCTGTGAATGAAAATGCAGCTGCATTTACCGATGGCAGAGGCGAATTTTTATTCAATAGCAAGATTGGCAATTACAAGCTTGTAATAGATCCTCAAATGGCGTACAAAACAAGTTGTTTTAGCAGTGTTGCAGTGTTGATTCAAAAGGATTCTCAATCGCGTATTTATGATTTTCCTGTAAGAAAGAGAACCAATTTCAAAGACCTTAAAATTGGACTTAAACCAGTGGCTCACATTCGCAACAATGCTAGCTTTGCCCAAGAATTGACTGTTGAGAATGTTGGAAACACCAATGTTTCTCGCTTTTACATCGCTTTATTGCCTTCTAAAAAATTGCAACAATTTAGTTCTGTAGCGAGCCATACCATTTATAACGATACTATATTTTGGTTAATTGATTCGATGCCTAAGGGTAGCAAAAAAACAATTGCCTTCAACCACACTATCACCAAAGCCAATTACACCGCTGGTGAAATGCTGAACTACAAGGCATGGGCCTTCGTTGCAGACAGTGTGATGGCGAACAATTTTTATGTTTTAAATGAAATAATAAAAGACAGTGCCTGTTGCAATGTTTCTGAAAAACGCAGCTATGCGCCAAGAAGGTACTATCCGGTTCAAAAAACAATTACCTATAACCTCAATTTCTATCCAAGTATCTTGAGTAAAATGGCCTTCCTTACCGATACCATCGATGATAACCGTTTCGACCTACAAACCCTGCAATTATTGGGCAGTCCATTGAGTCAAACCGTTTATCTCAACAAGAATGTTTTGTACATAGATTACCAATCTAACACTTTCATACCGTCTACCAATTACACATACAGCATAGCGCTTAAAAATGATATCACGGATAGTTTTAATGTTACCAATACGGCTTATGCATCGTTTGATAATAGTCCCTCCCAAAAATCAAACACCACCATCAACACCATTCTTTCTCCTATTGTTTACCCTAGTTTAAACTTACCTGAAATTTGTGAAGAGGCGCGGTTT
>CAJBKH010000350.1 GCA_903953615.1 uncultured Bacteroidota bacterium | reverse complement strand
CCTCATTCGTCGACTTAAGTCGGTCTTTAGGATTTAAAGCAAACCTTCATACGTTAAATTTAATTTTACCTTTAGGCATTAGCTTTTATACATTTCGAACCATAAGCTATATACTTGATATTTATAAAAACAAAATAAAAGCGACAACTAACTGGGTTACTTTTTTTTCTTATGTAGCGTTTTTTCCATCACTTATTTCTGGACCAATAGATAGAGCGTCAGCACTCATTCCTCAACTTGAAAAGAAGCGAAATTTCGACCCTTCACAAATGTCTGATGCATTGCGACAAATTCTTTGGGGCTTATTTAAAAAAATGGTGATTGCAGATAATTGTGCAGCACTTACCAATCAGATATTTGACAATTACTTAACCTATCCTGCTAGCTCTTTGGTGCTAGGTGCATTCTTCTTTACAATCCAAGTGTATGCAGATTTTTCAGGCTATTCGGACATGGCAATAGGCGTTGCCCGTTTATTGGGTTTTAACGTGAGTAGAAATTTCAATTATCCATTCTTTTCTCAAACCATTGCTGAGTTCTGGCAAAAGTGGCATATCTCACTTACCTCCTGGATGACCGATTATGTATTTGCCCCACTCAATATCGCTTTTAGGGACTATGGAAATTTAGGTTTAATACTGGCTATTCTTCTTAATTTTTTGGCTGTTGGCATATGGCATGGCGCCAATTGGACCTTCTTGTTTTATGGTTTCATACAAGCGTGTTTGTTTGTTCCAATGATACTTAGAGGGACTTTGTTTAAGAAAAAAAAGTTTCAGAAAGACAGAGTCTGGCCAACTTTTGGTGAATTAAAAAACATGCTTATTACATTTATTCTGATAATGCTTTCGAATGTTATTTTTAGAGTTGATAAAATTTCACAAGGATTTGACTATTTAAAAAGAATCGTTTCAACCTCCTTATTTTCAATCCCAGAAATTACAAATAACAGAACAAATGCCATCATTGCATTAATTTTTATTGCCTTACTAATCCTAGTGGAGTGGCTACAACGTCACAAAGAACACGGTTTAGAAATAAGTTATATTAAAAAAATGCCGTTGAGATTTGGAATTTATTACGCAGTGATTTTCTGCATCATTTACTTCGGTGCTTCAGGCAATAACCAATTCATTTATTTTAAATTCTAAATCAATGAAAAAGTTCATTATAAAATTACTTTACATGTTGCCAATACCGCTTTTAATTATTAGCATCAACTATAAAGAAGATCCAGCGAATATTTTTAGAAAAGGACCCTACGAGAAAGGAATTGTTAGATATCTCAATGAAGGAAAGAACGTGACCAATGTAACCAACTACGATGAAAGGCTTTTACAGAGGTATTTTATAACAGATAATAAAAATTGTCCAGATGTAATTGTATTAGGTTCAAGCAGAGTAATGCAACTTGGTAAGCGCTTTTTCCCTAATGAAAATTTAATGAACAATGGCGTAAGTGGTGCCACAATTGAAGACTTATTAGCTATTTACGATTTATATGAAAATAAGGGCTGTAACATTAAGAAAGTAAGAATAGGTTTAGATCCCTATTTTTTTAACGAGAACAACGACCAATCACGCTGGAAAGTGCTCACCAAGGAATACAACGAGATGTTAGATAAGCTTGGTTTAACAGCATATGCCGAGAAACCTTTTGAGGATCAGTCCGTGTATGTTAAATACAACCAACTTTGGTCACTTTCCTATTTTAAAACTTCGTGGCGTTATTTTATACGTGGTGTTGATGTTCATTACCAACCTGTGAATTCAACTATGAATAAAGAATTTACCAAGGTTGTGGATGGTTCTATTGTGTATGGGGAAAGTTCTAGAAATTCATCTCTCGAAATAGTGAATGGCTATGCCACGCAATCAATTACTGAAACACCATTGTATTCGATGGGCGAATTCAAGCAATTATCTCCAAAGTATCAAACCATTTTCATACAGTTTATAGAGTATCTCCAAAAGAAAAACATAGAAGTAGAATTTTTTATTTCTCCATACCATCCTATTGTATACGATTTTATTAAAAAGAGCAAAGATTATCAAATTGCTTTTGAGGTTGAAAAATACTTCAATCAATTCGCTGCAGAGCATCATATAAAATTAATTGGTACGTATTCACCGTATGTTTATCAATTTAAAGATTCAGCTTTCAACGATGGCTTCCATTGCAAAGAATTAGCCCTAAAAAAGGTATTTGAACAACAAGCCAAAGATTCCATAAAATGAGAATTGCATTACTTGCCGATGGCATATGGCCAGATACCATTGGAGGTATGCAAAAACACTCCTTTTATTTGGCAAAATACTTGTCCCTAAATGGCATAAAGGTCGATTTATTTTATTGTGCCAAAGATGCTGCATTGGTAGTTAAACAATTTAATTTTGATGAAACTTTAAACATTCGTTTTTTTAAGGTTGATTTTCCAAGGGTGAAAATTCCTTTTCCTGGTCATTATGTTTATAATTCCTATCGCTATTCTAAAAGTTTGTATCAGTTGTATATTCAACAGAGACCTTATGATTTTACCTATTCACAAGGGTTTACAGGCTGGTATTTTGTAAAAAAAGGGGTTTCCATTGGAAGCAATTTACATGGTTTAGAAATGTATCAAAAGGCCTTTGGTTTAAAATCTAAATTGGCCCAATTGCTATTGCGGATTCCTGCTAATACCATCATTAAAAAAAGCGCCATTAGCTTTTCATTAGGTGGACAACTTACCCAAATTTTAGAATCAAAGGGCGCCAAATTAATAAAGGAAACACCTATCGGGATTGGTGAGGAATGGTTATCTAATCAACCTATTCACAACGAAAAAATACATTTTGTATTTGTAGGCAGAAATGAAAAAAGAAAGGGACTTGATTTACTTTTCAAGGTGCTTCAAGACATTGACCCTTCTTCCTTTGTTTTTCATTTTATTGGGATCCATTCACCGGATAATCTTGCCAACAAAAGTCATTTAATATTTCATGGAGAATTACGTGATGCGAATCAAATCAAATCCATTGTATCCCAATGCGATTGTTTGGTCTGTCCAAGTATTGCCGAAGGTATGCCAACCGTAATATTAGAAGCCATGGCCATGAATTTGGCAATATTGGCCACCGATACAGGTGCCACGCGCTTGCTTGTGGACAAGGAAAATGGTCTTTTAATTGAAACCGATAATGCCAATCAATTATTAAATGGCCTAAATTATTTCTGTTCCATTTCTAAAGAAGCGCTCTATCAACTAAAACATTCATCTTATAAAAAAGTATCTGAAAAATACTTATGGCCTGTGTCTATACAGGTCACAATCAATGCGCTAAAATCATAGTTGTTCTTTGGTTTTCTAGTCTTACTTTTTGTTCGCGCAACTTCATTTTAACAATCTTACAGGAAAAGTAATAGATGAAGAAAAACAAAAAGAATCCATTTCCAAAATAGTTCCCCGTTCTTACCAATCGCACCACAAACCAAATAAATATACCTTGGTTTATCAAAGTGTATGCTCTTAATTCTTTATTAGCATAACCCCTCTGCCATAAAAAGTTTTTAAATAGAAATATAAAAAACAAGCTCAGCCCGAGTAAACCAGTTTCAGACATTAACCGCAAGAAAAGGGAGTTGGCATCGTTGGCATTAAAGGCGCCATAGCGTTTTAAGAAGTCTTCATCAAAGAAATTTCCGAATTTATCCAAGTAGTTTTTTTCATGTGTTCCTAATCCAGTGCCAGTGATTGGGTTGTCGGAGAATGAGGCCTTAGCTATCATGTAATTAGAGAAAATTGCAAAACTACTTGAGTTCAAGCTAGAGGCTTCTTTCTTACTCAATTTTTTAACAGTGAAAGCATTCAGTGTTTCGGTGTATTTAGTGTTAAACTCTTGCCAACCATCCTTTACATTGGTAAATAAAACTGTCAGTAGGAGTATCACAAGCGGCAGGAAAATTATTTTCCAATTGGTGACCGAAAAATACTTTCTATTATATAACCAAAAGATAATAACGAGTGCAAAACCGATTAACCCAGCTGTAGAAAAAGTTAAGACAAAGCAAATACCGATAATAAACATATTTGCAAACTCTCGGGACATTTTGCCAAATTTTTGTATGCCGGCGAAATTGGAGACTAAATAGAAAAACGCTGGTATCAATACCACTGCTAAAAAGTATGGCTCACCCATAAGGCTATAAACCCTGTAAAGTCCAAAGGTGGTTCGCCTAATATCCTTACTTATATGAATACCACCTAAGTGCAAAAACTCTTCAAAAATGCCATATAAGGAGACAATCACCGCAATGCTGATATACCATTTGAATATTTTTTTGAGATTGAAATTGTTATAGGAGAGAAAGGTATAGTAGGCCACCGAAGTGAAGGTAATACCAATAATTTGTTTCATGACCTTAAAATCAAAGGAATTGTCTAACCAAGTAACGAATAGAGTGACGCCAATTAACAAACTCGTAAATCCAAAAAACCAGGATGGCAGCAGTTTAACCGTTTTTTTAGAAAACATGTAGTAAACAATACTTACTATGAAAAAGAAATAATAGACATAAAAATCAAAGGGCAAAACAAACCTCAAGATGATAAAATCATCCATAAATATGGAGGCAACCATACACCAACTAAGAATGTTTTTGAAATTCATTTTAAATGGTAATCTTTGCAAAAGTAAATTATTGCGCGTATTAATTTTATATACCGAGTTGGCTGGCTATTTTATTGCCTGTGTAAAACATTTGTTATTGCAGAAAAAGGACATTAAAATTTTACTTGTTCACTATCCTGTAAATCAAGAGGCTCCATTTAACTTCGATTTATCAAACAACCTTGTTAGTATTCAATATTCAAAGGATTCAGAGGAAAAAATTCAACAAGAAATTGATCAATTTTCACCTCAATTAATTCTATGTTCGGGGTGGGGAAATAAATTCTATTTAAGTGTTATTAAAAAATACCGAACAAGCGCCAAAAATGTGGTATTTATCGATAACCAATGGTTAGGAACTGCAAAACAATACCTTTTGAGATTCATTTCACCGTTTTGGTTGAGAAGATTATTTCATGCCACCTGGGTGCCAGGTGAACCCCAAAAATTATATGCTCAAAAGTTGGGATTCAAATCCAATCAAATATTCACTGGATTGTATGTGGCTGATTCCAACTTATTCAAACCAATTGGTGAACTGAAGCTTAGACAAAAAGGGCCCTATCCTAAAGTGATGATTAGTGTTGCTCGGTACATTAAGCAAAAGGATTTACCAACGTTGTGGAATGCATTCATCAAAGCGAATGCCAACACTGGCCATCAATGGCAATTGCATTGCTTTGGCTTTGGCGACTTATATGATCAACGCATAGAGAATACTTTTATCAAACACCATGGATTTGTTCAACCTGATGCAATGCGCGCTTACTTGTCAAAAAGCGGCGTATATGTTTTACCAAGTCTTTTCGAACCATGGGGTGTTGCTGTACATGAAATGGCCATGTCCGCTTTGCCTATGATTTTAAGTGACAAAATTGGTTCAGCTTCATTTTTTTTAGATGATCAGAATGGCTGTATTTTTGAAGCAGGCAATGTTGATATGCTTCAACAAAAGCTAGAAAAATTAATGTCTTTAAATGATGATCAATTATGGCAAATGGCCGCCCATAGTTTTGAAAAAGGGTCAACATTAGAGCTTGATGATTGGGTTAATACTTTAAATAAAATGATATTGTAATGTGCGGAATTAATGGAATTATAGGTACAAGTATAGCGGATTCAAAATCCATTGTTACTGCTATGAATAGCAGTATGAAACACCGTGGACCAGATGATTCAGGCAGTTATATAGACACTTCTTTTGCTTTTGGTCAAACCCGACTATCAATTATTGATTTGTCATCTGCAGGTCATCAGCCAATGTTTTCAAACGGTGGTAAAGTTTGCATTACATTTAATGGAGAAATCTATAATTTCAAGGGAATAAAAAGTCAATTATCCGACTACCCTTTTATTACCAATACAGATACAGAGGTTATTATTGCGGCCTATCTTAAATGGGGAATTCAATGTGTTGAAAAACTAGATGGTATGTTTGCCTTTGCACTCCATGATAGCAATAGCAATCAAACATTTTTAGTACGCGATAGGTTAGGAGTAAAGCCATTATACTATTATCATACAAATGATGGAAGTCTGATTTTCGCTTCGGAAGTAAGAAGCCTGCTTGCAAGCGGTTTGATTAAAAGAAAACTGAATACAAACGCATTAAGTGATTATCTTACTTTTCAAACAATTCCAGGCTATGAAACACTTGTTGAAGGTGTCCAAATGTTGCCTTCTGGTTCCTACATGACCATAAAAGGAAACACCTTTGATATTTGTAATTATTGGTCAATCAAAGATTATAAGGAAACAGAAACAAATCAGAATTTAGCAATTAAAACAACCAGAGAATTGTTCCTAGGTGCTGTTGAAAAAAGACTAATGTCCGACGTGCCATTGGGTGTATTTCTATCAGGTGGAATCGATTCAAGTGCTGTTGTTGCGGCTATGAGCGAGTGTGGTGTTAATATTAATTCGTACAATATTAACTTCAATGAAAAGCAATTTAGTGAAGCTAAATATGCAGCCATGATTGCAAAAAAATTCAAAACCAATCACACCCAAATTGACTTAAGTGCAGATGAGTTTTTGGGCATGTTTCCAGCGGCATTGAACGCGCTAGATCAGCCTAGTTGGGATGGCGTAAATACTTATGTTGTTTCTAAAGCAGTAAAAGGTGCGGGTATTTCGGTAGCACTCTCAGGGGTAGGTGGCGATGAATGGTTTGGAGGGTATCCTGTTTTTAACCGATTAGGTGGAGGTTCAATTGAAAAACTAAGATATATACCTCAATCTATTCGTCAATTGATTGCAACCGCCGCCAACTATACTAAACAGGATTATTCAGGCGCTAAAAAATTCGAATTGTTGGCAAGCAATATGAGTTTAGAGAATAGCTATTATGCGATTAGAAAATTATTTACCCAATCGCAAATTAATTCCATCTTAAATCAACCCAAAGCATTTAATCATGCTTATTTTCCTGATTCCAATCAATATAAGGCCATTTCTATTGCTGAATGGGAAAACTATCTTAAACCGATGTTGCTGCGCGATACAGATCAAATGGGCATGGCACATGCACTCGAAATAAGAGAGCCATTTTTAGATTATCAGCTGGTGGAATATGTATTGTCATTGCCAGATGCGTTTAAAAAGGGCAAGGCTCCCAAGGCCTTGTTAGTTGATGCCATGGGTGATTTGATTCCAGACGAAATTGTTCACCGTCCTAAAATGGGTTTCGTTTTACCTTGGCAAAATTGGCTAAAAAATGAACTTAAACCAATTGTTAACGAAGGTTTAGATGTACTATGTCATCACCCCTTATTCAACGCAAATACTATTAACGAATTGAGAAAAAATTATTACAGTAATAAAAACAATATTCGTTGGAACATGATCTTAAATTTGGCAGTACTTGGCTTATGGATAAAAAATAATAAGATTGAATAAACCAACTACCATTTTAATTTTTACCGACTGGTATGTGCCAGGCTACAGAGCCGGTGGCCCCATTCAATCTGTTTACAATTTAGCAAAACTGT
>CAJBKH010000349.1 GCA_903953615.1 uncultured Bacteroidota bacterium | reverse complement strand
TATAACAAACCAGCTGAGTACATAATTGCAGGTATCGAAACCAAAGGCAATAAGTACATTGATAAAAATGCAATTATTTTTAATAGCAATCTTTCCATTAACCAAACGATAAAAATACCGGGAAATGAAATTTCAACGGCCATTGAAAATCTTTGGAAACAAGACTATTTTTCGAGTGTAATTATTTATGCAAAGAAAATAGAAGGCGATTATATCTACTTAGTTATTTCAGTGAAAGAAAGACCTAGATTGTCCAAGTTTTCATTGCGTGGTTTAGGCAAAAGTGAGTCGAAAAATTTAAGAGAAGAGTTAACCATTAAAGCGGGTATGCTCATCAACGAAAATTTGATTAACAGAACCAAACGCGAAATCACCAACCATTATTACAAAAAAGGTTATTTTGGTGTTAAAATAGACATCCGCCAAGATCCTGATACTTTCCCAAACAAAGATATTCTAAGAATAGCGGTAGATAAGGGTAAAAAAGTTAAAGTATATGATATTGAATTTGTTGGAAATGATGCACTATCGGATAATGATTTGAGAAAGACTTTAGCAAAAACAAAACGCAAAAAGTCAAAAATCAATTTATTTAAATCTTCGAAGTTTATTGAAGAAACCTATAATGAAGAAAAGGAAGAGATTGTAAAAAAATACAACAGCAAAGGCTACAGAGATGCCAGTTTATCGTTTGATTCTGTTGTAAAAATTAGTGATAATAGGGTCGCCATTAAAATAGGTGTAAATGAAGGTAAGAAGTATTTTTTCAGAAACATCGTATTTACTGGTAACAACAAGTATACAAGCGAGGATTTAACGAAGATATTGGGTATTAAAAAAGGCGATATCTATGACTTATCGGTGCTTGAGGAGCGCTTAATTTATAGTCAGAATGGTTCAGATATTTCTAGTTTATACATGGACGATGGTTATTTATTCTTTGGTATAACGCCTGTTGAAACCAAGGTTGAAAACGACAGCATTGATTTTGAAATTCGCATTGTTGAACGCGCGCAAGCCGTTTACGATAAAATTAAAATTATTGGCAACACAAAAACGAGCGACCATGTTATTCTGAGAGAGTTGCGCACCCGTCCTGGTCAAAAATTCTCCAGAAGCGATATTCAACGTTCAATTCGAGAATTGTCTCAATTGGGTTATTTTGATCCACAGGCTATGGGCGTAAATCCTATACCAAATCCAGGGGCTGGTACTGTTGATATCGAATATAAGGTAGCAGAAAAGGCCAACGACCAAATTGAGCTGTCTGGTGGTTGGGGTGGTAACAGAAATACTGCTAACCAATTTGGATCGAGCTATGGTGGATTTGGTGGTTTGGTTGGTACGCTTGGTTTAACGCTGAATAACTTCTCTACCCGTAAGCTGTTGCATCCTAGCGCATGGAACCCACTACCATCAGGCGATGGGCAGCGATTAAGCATAAGAGCGCAATCCAATGGTTTGTTTTATCAATCTTATAATTTCTCATTTACAGAACCTTGGTTAGGCGGTAAAAAACCAAATGCCTTTACTACGAGTATCTATAGAACCAATCAATCTTTTGATAATAAACCAAGAACCGACCCAGCAAAACAAGCGATACGCATTACAGGTGCTTCCTTGTCGTTAGGTAAACGCTTGCGTTGGCCAGATGATTTCTTCTCAGCATTTTATTCTTTAAGTTACTCGCAATACGATTTACAGAATGCCAATGGCGCTTATGGCTTGCAGATCAATACAGGTAAAAGTAATAACATTGAACTAAAATTTGCACTTTCTAGAAGCTCTACCACCGAGCCAATTTTCCCAACTGGTGGTTCTGCTTATAATTTTAGTTTGGCAGTTACGCCACCCTTCTCTAGTTTTACAAATAAGGATTATTCTACAATGTCCATTGCAGAGAAGTTTAAATTCATTGAATACCACAAATGGAAATTTGATGCCGAAAATTATACTCAACTATTTGGTAAGTTTGTGCTAGCCACAAAGTTGCGTTTTGGCTATTTGGGCTTTTACAATAAAACCTTGGGCTTGTCGCCATTCGAACGTTTTATGGTTGGTGGTAGCGGTTTGAATAGTTTTGGTCAATTGGGTACCGAAATTGTCTCATTGCGTGGTTATCCTGACAGAACGATTACACAGAATGCCGTAGGTGCTAGTTCAAGTGCAGGTGCATCTATTTTCAATAAATTTACATGTGAATTGCGTTATCCCCTTACTAACTCACCCAGCGCATCTGTGTATTTTCATACGTTTGCCGAAGCTGGAAATGCTTGGATTGATCCAAGAACCTATAATCCGTTTGATTTAAAACGAAGTGCAGGTGTGGGTGTTCGCCTATTCTTGCCAATGTTTGGTTTATTAGGTTTAGATTACGCTTATGGCTTCGATTGGAAGACCTTACGCAGTGGATTGACACAAAAACCAGGTCAGTTTCACTTCTTTATTGGACAACAATTTTAGCAATTAGATAGCTAATTTTCAATCCATTTTGGAAATTTAGCGCAATTCTATTACTTTTGCAGTCCGTTTTTTAAAATTATAGATTTATGAGTAAGCCATTGAAAGCCTTTGATATTGAATTTGTAAAGCTTGGACAAGATGAGTATTGGTTTGACTTTGACATAAATAATGATTTTTTTGAAGCGTTTGAGAGTTCTTTAACAGCAGAAGATTTAAAGTTAAAATTGAGTTTTACAAAAGGTAGCAATACATTCAAATTGTTATTTTTGTTGGAAGGTAAGGTCAATTTAGATTGTGACAGGTGCTTATCGCCAATAAGTTTACCCATTAAAAGTTCCAACTTGTTAATGGTTAAGATTACGGAGAACTTATTGGAAGACCAAGATGATATCATTTACATGCTACCATCCGAGTATAAGATAAACATTGCCCAACCACTCTTTGACTTTATTTTAATTTCGCTACCAATCAAAAGTACTTGCGATATGGTAGGAAAGGTTTGTGATTCCGCAATTACTGGAAAAATAACAGATGTAATTGATATAGAAATGCAAGCAGCTGATGCTGAAAGAGCCACCGATTTTGAAGAAGAAGAATAATAACAAAAAATAAATAACGATTATGCCAAATCCAAAACGAAAGATTTCCAGAACCAGAAGAGATAAACGTAGAACACACGATAAATTGGGTAACAAACAATTTATTGCTGATCCTACAACAGGCGAAGTTTCAATTTATCACCGCGTAAACCTAGAAACAGGTATGTACAGAGGTGTTAAGGTAATGAAAGGTCGTAACGATTAATTATTAGTTAAAAAATGCGCATTGGTATTGATGCCATGGGAGGTGATTTTGCGCCACTAGAAGCTGTTAAAGGCTGTGTGGAAGTAAAAAGAACTGTGCCCGAAATTGTACCGGTTTTATTTGGCGATAAAGCTAAGATCACCGCTGTGCTCAGTGAATTAAACATTCCTGAGAATACCTTCGAAATTGTTCATGCTGAAGAGGTGATTGAAATGAGCGAACACGCTACCAAAGCGATTGCTCACAAAAAGAATTCTAGTATTAATGTCGCTTACAGATATTTATTAGAGAAACAAATAGAAGCTTTTATTGGCGCCGGTAATACGGGTGCTATGTTAGTGGGTTCTATGTTCTCTGTGAAAGCGATCAATGGTGTTCAACGTCCTACAATTGCTTCCATTTTACCAAAGGTAAGTGGAGGATTTGGCGTTTTATTGGATGTTGGAGCCAATGCAGATTGTAAGCCAGAGGTATTAAATCAATTTGCTATTCTTGGATCATTATATGCTCAAAATGTCTACGGCATTAAACAACCTAAAGTTGGTTTATTGAGCATTGGTGAAGAAAAAGAAAAGGGCAATTTATTGACCCAAGCTACTTACCCTTTATTAGAGTTGAACGAACGTATTGAATTTATAGGTAATATAGAAGGACGTGATATTTTCAGTGATAAAGCAGATGTTGTTGTCTGCGATGGCTACACTGGCAATATTGTTTTAAAAGTATGCGAAGGTTTTTACTATAATTTAGCAAAGCAAGGTGTTCAAAATGATTATATGGAGAAATTCAACTTCAAACATTATGGAGGATCAGCCATTTTAGGTGTTAATGAACCTGTGATTATTGGCCATGGTATATCAAAGGCTGATACCTTTGTTAGCATGTTCAAATTAGCGAAAGATGTAGTTGATTCAAAATTAATTGAAAAAATAAAACAATCTTTTTAGTAATAAATTTACATATATTTTTTACTTTGCAACCCACAAACTGGTCAAAATTTCATTTTAATGAGTAAAATTACTGCAGCGATTACCGCAATTGGAGGGTATGTACCCGAAACTAAATTGACGAATTTTGATTTAGAAAAATTAGTAGATACCAACGACGAATGGATTACTTCCCGCACTGGTATTAAAGAAAGAAGAATTCTTAGAGAGCCGGGTAAAGCAACTTCAGACATGGCCGTATTTGCCGTTAATGAATTGCTTAAAAAACGCGGGATCTCTGCCGAAGAAATAGATTTATTAATTGTAGCAACCATTACTGGCGATTTAGTATTCCCATCATGCGCCAATATTGTGTGCGATAAAATAGGTGCTAAAAATGCTTGGGGATTTGATTTGGCCGCTGCTTGCAGTGGCTTTTTATATGCCCTCGATACAGGTGCAAAGTTTATTGAATCAGGCAAACATAAAAAAGTAGTGGTTTGTGGCTTCGATAAAATGAGCGCTATCATTGACTATACCGATCGCAATACCTGTATTATCTTTGGAGATGGCGGAGGAGCAGTACTACTCGAGCCAAATGAGGATGGTTATGGCATCATCGATTCAATTTTAAAATCCGATGGAAGCGGTAGAGAGTTTTTACACCAAAAAGCAGGTGGCTCACTAAAACCACCTACCCACGAAAGTATTGATGCACGTGAACACTATGTTTACCAAGAAGGTAAAACAGTGTTTAAGTATGCAACCACAAATATGGCCGATGTTTCAACCCAGATTATGGAGAGAAACCATTTAACGCCAGATGATGTAGATTATTTATTAGCCCACCAAGCCAATAAAAGAATCATTGATTACACCGCAGAGAAGATGAACTTAGCACCAGAAAAGGTGTTAATGAACATAGAAAAATATGGCAATACCACCAGTGGTACCTTGCCTTTGCTATTTTGGGATTTTGAAAAGCAATTTAAAAAAGGAGACAACCTAATTTTAGCAACCTTTGGTGGTGGCTTTACATGGGGTAGTATCTATATTAAATGGGCCTACAATAGCTAATCCAAAAATTTCAAACAAATTTCAATAAAAAAATAAATCAAGCATATTATGGATATTAAAGAAATAGAAAACTTAATCAAGTTTGTATCTGCTCAAAAGAATGTTGGCGAGGTAGAAATCGAGAAAAAAGATTTTAAAATTGTGATTAGAAAACCAGTCACTCAGATGGTTTCTGCTCCTCAGTATATTCAAGCCGCAGCACCTGCTGCTCCAGTTGCTGCTGCACCTGCTTTGTCAGCTGCTCCAGAAGCTCCAGTTGCTGAAAAACCTGCAGTAGCTGATAACCTAATTACCATTAAATCACCAATGATTGGGACTTTCTACCGTTCGTCTTCTCCAGACAAACCTTTGTTTGTAAATGTTGGCGATGAAGTGAAACCAGGTAAAGCTGTTTGTATCATTGAGGCGATGAAATTATTCAATGAGATTGAATCAGAAATCAGTGGTAGAATTGTAAAAGTATTAGTTGATAATGCAACGCCAGTTGAATACGATCAACCATTATTCCTTGTAGAACCTAACTAAGATGTCAATTCAGTGATTTGTTGGTTTGATTTAATAGTCAAATTAGCAGATTAACAAATTATCAATTTACACGCATGTTCAAAAAAATATTAATTGCCAACCGCGGAGAAATCGCTTTACGTATTATTCGTACTTGTAAAGAGATGGGCATTAAAACTGTTGCAGTCTATAGCACAGCAGATAAAGAAAGTTTACATGTACGCTTTGCAGATGAAGCCGTATGTATTGGTCCTGCACCTAGTAATCTTTCTTATTTGAAAATTCCAAATATCATTGCTGCAGCCGAAATTACCAATGCCGATGCCATACATCCTGGTTACGGTTTTTTAAGCGAGAACGCTAAGTTTAGCCAAGTTTGTAAGGACCATGGTATCAAATTTATAGGTGCTACGCCCGAGCAAATTAATGGCATGGGAGATAAAAGTAATGCCAAAGATTCTATGAAAAAGGCAGGTGTTCCTACTATTCCTGGTAGCGACGGCTTGTTAGAAACATTTGATGAAGGTATTAAATTAGCACAAGATATCGGTTACCCGGTAATCATCAAGGCAACTGCTGGTGGTGGCGGTCGTGGTATGCGTATTATTTGGAAAGACGAAGAGTTTGAAAAAGCTTGGGATTCTGCTAAAACTGAAGCAGCAGCTGCTTTTGGTAACGATGGTATTTACATGGAGAAATACATTGAGGAGCCAAGACATATTGAAATTCAAATTGCGGGCGACCAATACGGCAAAGTTTGTCATTTGAGCGAACGCGATTGCAGTATACAACGCAGACATCAAAAGTTAATTGAAGAGAGTCCATCTCCTTTTATGACCCCTGACTTACGTAAACGCATGGGAGAAGCCGCTAAAAAGGCCGCTCAATGCATTAATTACGAAGGTGTGGGTACTGTAGAGTTCTTGGTTGACAAACACCGTAATTTCTATTTTATGGAGATGAACACCCGTATTCAGGTTGAGCATCCAGTAACTGAAGAAGTCATCAACTACGACCTTGTAAAAGAGCAAATCATGATAGCTGCTGGTCAGCCAATATCGGGGAAAGATTACGAACCAATGAAACATGCCATTGAATGCAGAATCAATGCAGAGGATCCAGCCCATAATTTCAGACCAAGTCCAGGTAAAATTACTAATTTCCATATTCCAGGTGGACATGGTATTAGAGTTGATACACACGCTTATGCTGGGTATCAAATTCCTGCGAACTACGATAGCATGATTGCTAAACTAATTGTAAGTGCGCAAACCCGTGAAGAGTGTATTGTGAAAATGGAACGTGCCTTAGATGAGTTTGTGATCGAAGGGGTGTTTACATCAATCCCTTTACAAAGACAGATCATGAAAGACAAAAATTTCAGAGAAGGTAATTTTACAACCGCCTTCATGAATGATTTTGTTTTCAAGCCTTAATTTCTTTTTAATTTGAGTCTATAGCTGCTCTGATGTTAATATTCAGAGGATGGAAATGGTTGGCCCCAGAAGATTTGATTAGCCAATACTAAAACTAGCGTTTATCCCGTTATAAGTATATGAAACTTAAAATAGGGTTAACTTTGTTATGCTGGTTGAGTTATATGCAAGCCATCTATTCAATCGATAAAAGTACTTTTATAGCCATCGACAAGGTAGCAGGCAATCCAGCCGTATCTGTTAAGTTCAATAGCAAGGGCGGGCACCAAGGCTATTGTATTGAAGTGGCCATAGAAAACAATGGTTTCGATACCTGTTTTGCATGGGTAGAAGCAGGTAGAAGATTGGTGAGCGAGGAAGAGAAACAACAAGATATTTTCGTTGTTAAAAATCAATATGTCATGGTAGCACCCAAATCCAAAGGCAAGTTCAATGTTTTTGGCTTTTGTTGTCAAAGCCATGATGCCAGTCCGAGGGCAGGTACCGTTTTTAAAATGGGTTATATAGAGAACAAGGATTGGCAAACTATAGCCAATATTGTTAATGCCAATGATTTTGAAATGGGCGCTATTCAACATGCCGTATGGGCAGTATCGAACAATCATCCAGTGAGTTCGATTGATAAAGGCAAAGATGAAAAGAACCTACTTTTATTGCAGACGGTTGCAAACATCAAGCACATTGAATTGCCTTGGTATAGTATTGGTTACAAGAAAATAAATAATCAAATTTTTAGCAACTTGCCATCTCATATTTACTCGGATATTAAATACCGTTTGCCATACAACGGCGAAGTCAGCATTGTAGTTCGCGATAAACATGGCATTGTTCAAACCACCTTGCTCGAAGATGTGCCCAAGAATGAAGGCGTCAATACGTATTATTTCGACTTAGATATTGGTGGTTGGAAAGATGGAAACTACACAGTGGAAGTCGTTTTAGACAATCATAAAATCATTGAAAAGAAGAAATTTGAAATCAATACCCAGCTCGACCATTAAACATAGAGGGTGTTTATAAGGGTATAGCTATTGTTCTATTTTTAAATTTACTGCAATAGGTTTAGATTTGTTAATCTGAAATGAAATTCAAATTTTTGAAAATTGTTTCAGTAAAAATTTAATTTAAACTTTATGCAAGACAAACTTCCTAGGCGCAATTTTATTAGCAGGCTTTCATTGGCTGTGGCTTCAGCCTTGGCCTTGCCATTAACCAGTTTCTCTAGTAAAATCAAACAATCGCTAAGCACCACCAACAACATGATAGATCCTGTAAAAAGTATTAAACCTTTGGGTTTCCAATGGGAGACAGCCGATCCATTTTTATTCTGTGTTCACCACGAAGATAAATTTCCGAAGGGCAATGATGTGATGGGGCCTGTAACCTCTATGCAAGGACGAAGCTTAGGGGATGATTTTATTATTAAAGATGGCTTTAGAATGTACCATGGTAAAGTCGTACCTGGATTTCCTGGTCACCCACACCGTGGATTCGAAACCATTACAGTGGTTCGCCAAGGGATGGTAGACCATGCCGATTCTATGGGTGCAGCTGGCCGATACGGCGATGGCGATGTACAATGGATGACAGCAGGAAAAGGTGTTCAACATTCTGAAATGTTTCCTTTATTGAGCAAAGAGAAAGAGAACCCTATGGAGCTTTTTCAAATATGGTTGAATTTGCCTAAAAAGAATAAGATGGTAGCACCTCATTTTAAAATGATGTGGCGCGAAAGCATTCCAAATTATAGCTTTACAGATGCCAGTAAAAAGACCACCAATGTAGAGGTGATTGCTGGTAAAATTGATACCACCCAAGCGCCTACGCCTCCGCCCGATTCATGGGCTTCTGATGCCACCAATGAATTGGCCATTTGGAACATTAAAATGGAACCTGGCGCTAGTTGGACCATGCCTAAAACTTTAGAAGGGATCAATCGCACCTTGTATTTTTACGAAGGCGATTTGTTAACGATTGGAACAACCGCTATTTCGAAATACAATGCCATTGAGGTAGTACCAACTTTAGATTTGAATTTAGTAGCGGGCACCACGGCTGTAAGTATACTCGTGTTGCAAGGTAAACCTATTAACGAACCTGTTATTTCCTATGGTCCTTTTGTAATGAATACCAAAGAAGAAATTAACCAAGCTTTCGAAGATTACCACCAAACACAATTTGGCGGCTGGCCATGGTCGCGCTACGACCAAGTGCACGACAGAGGCAAAGGCAGATTTGCCAAACATGCCGATGGTACCGAAGAGGTAAAGCCTAAAGAATAATTTTATTTGATTTCTTCGTAATCAATGTACTCGCCTTCGTTGTCGGAAGGTTTCTTTTGATTGGTAGTGGTATTTTGTTGTGACTGATTATTCATTTTCTCATGCATTTCGTTCATGTTTCTTTGAAAATCAGTCGACACTTTTTTAACCGTAAAAATCATTTTTAATAATTGCCAAACGGCATAAATGATGAAAATATTGAAAAGTATTTTAAACAAGGTGACTTAAATTTTAATGCAAAATTAATGAATAAATGATATTCGGTATCGATTTATTCCGATAAACTGATAAATATTAGCAATGAATTTTTAATTCAAGAATTGCTTCAAGGTATTTAGTTTGTTATTTGTTTCTTGCCATTCGTCGGCTGCAATAGAGTTGCTATTAATGCCTGCACCAGCAAATAAAATGGCGCCATTCTTATATAATTCGGCACATCTTAAATTGACATAAAAACTGAAGTTCTGCTTGTGTTTAAATCCTAAATAGCCAGCGTAATAGTTTCTATTAAAATTTTCGTTGGCCAATAAAAAAGTATTAGCAGGTTCGAAAGGCAATCCGCCAATAGCTGCTGTAGGGTGCAGGGCACTAACCAATTTTAAATCTTGTCCAAGTGATTGACTATCGATTACAATGGGTGTTGAAAGATGCGCTACATTACCAGCCTTTTTAGGCAAGGTTTCACCTAGCTTAAATTGATAGTTTTGGGTCAACAGTTTTGAGGAGATATCAATTATTATTTGTTGGTGTTCGTGGTATTCTTTTTCAGAGTAGCCATAGGTTTGTTCGGTGCCACCCAATGCTTGTGTGTTTAAAGTGTTTTCTTTGCGTTCTAAGAGTGTTTCGGGTGTGGCACCTATCATTGAGAGTCCGTTGTTTAATTGAAAGCAATAAACAAAAGCTTGAGGATAAGCATCTATAAGTGCTTGGAAAAGTTTTTCAGGTTGAACTTTGGTTTCAATTGTTAATTGTCGTGCAATGACAACTTTTTCAAACTGATTATCGCGAATGGCTTGAACAGCTTTGTTGACACTGCTTGTGTAATCCAATTCTGTAGTACTCGAAACAAGTGGGCGTTCAGTTAATGCGAAGTCTTTAAAAAAATCGGAACACAAAAGATCTGTTGATTGTGTGATTTGGCCTTTTATGCAATGAATGGTTGCGTTTTTTAAATAAGGGGCGATGGTGAATTCATCGTTGCCTTGGCCAGATGCTATTGCATAAATTTGTGTATCACCTGGTTGTCGCCATATGGCCTTTCCTTGCGCTTCCATTGAATTATTCACGCGGTTTAACGGCCATGGTCAATCTGCTAATGTGCACCAATTTACCAGCCTCATTTTCAATTCGAATTTCCCAAACTTGTGTGGTATTGCCAATGTGTAAAGGCTTAGCAATGCCGTACACCATATCGCCTTCCATCACTGGTTTAAGGTGATTGCCATTCAGATCGAGGCCCAAAGCAACCCATTTTTTTCTATCAAAAACCAAATTGGCGGCTAAGCTACCTACACATTCTGCTAAGGCTAAACTAGCACCTCCATTGAGCATGCGCAAGGGCTGCACGGTTCTGTTGTTAACCGGCATGCTTGCTTTAAGGTAATCTGCACCGAGTTCAATGTATTCGATGCCTAAAAAATCACTCATCGTATTTTTGCAGAATTCATTTAGCCATTCTAGCTTTATATTTGCGGGCTCAAAAAATATAGATTCCATTTATGAATAAAGATTCAAAAATAGGCAAAACAATTCATCTGATACGCCACGGCGAAACAGATTTTAATCAACAGGGAATTATACAAGGCAGTGGGGTTAACAGCGACTTGAATAACAAAGGTAGATGGCAGGCCCAACGCTTTTTCGATGTTTATCAGTCGACCGACTACAAACACATTTATACGTCAGAACTCAACCGCGCCATGCAAAGTGTCGAAGCGTTTATTGAAAGCGGTATTCCACATACTGTGCATGCAGGTTTGAATGAGATAAATTGGGGCATTATGGAAGGCAAAGCAAGTACACCAGAGCGCCATCAAATCTACCAGCACATCATAGAAAATTGGTCCAATGGCAATTTAGATATTGCAATTGAGGATGGCGAAACACCACTCGCCTTGTTCGAAAAGCAGAAGCTTGCATTGGCGCATTTAATGGAGCAGGCCGACGAAGACCTTATTCTTGTTTGTATGCATGGTAGGGCTATGCGCAGTTTTATATGCCTGTTAACCAATACCCCTTTACAACAAATGGAGCAATGGGAACACACCAATTTATGTTTGTATGAATTGACTTATAATGGCAGTCATTTTGAGGTGGTGCGTGCTTGTGATACCACCCATTTAAAATAATTTTAGCGATGAAATTGGTGGCTGTGATTTTGATTTTTTTAATGAGTGCTTGCAGCTATAACCAACCTATCTTAGAGCATATCAATCTTGATGCGAATAAAAAGCACTTAATTGTCATAGAAAGTGAAGGCGGAGCATTAAAAGTGATTTCGGAAAATGCCGATATTATTAAATACGCAAAGGCTATTGAGATTGAAACCAATAGAAGTTGTGAAGGCACAACCAATGATTATCAAATTATTTTTTATGAGGGCCAGAAGGAGGTAGGTCGCTATGCCTATTGTTCTTTTTTTATCACCCAAGATTTAGATTTTGGGTCATTAAAAAGCAAGTTAAAACCTGCTAGCCAATGGGAAACAGATTCATTGTCATTCGAAGCATACAAAGACTCACTTGCAAAATATTCCAAGCAACAAAACATTTATGTTTATGGTGTAAAACCAGTCCAAGAAAAACAGGAGCGTGTACGTTATGTAATGGAGTATTACAAATGGTAAGGCTTAATGGCTCACACTAAACAATACATTGTGCGTGCCTTTTTCACCAGCAGTTCTCAATTGATACAAACCATTCATTAAATCGGAACAATCAATTCTGCCATTGGAAGGAAAAACCGTTTTGACAAGTGCCCCTTTCATATCTAAAATAGCAATGGCTTCGTTGTTTGCTACATTTTTAACGATAAGATAATCGCTACAAGGATTGGGATATATACTGATGTTCAGGGTACTCAATAGGTGAACATTGGCGGGGTCTTGACGGGCTTTGATGGTTGCACAATTACGATTGTTCGTTAATATGGTATCGGTAAGTGTTTGCCCATTGTGTGGCATTACGGATAAACAAAATTGTACCGATTTATTGAACTTCGACATGGGCAATTGCAAAATATTCCAGAAAGTTATTGAATCATTCGCTTTAATAGATTTATGATCGAATACCATGTGGTTGGCACTTGTGGTGGTGCGCACTGGCTGAAAGTAAACAGTGTCGCCATCTAATACTAAATAAATCCAAAGTGTATCAGCAATGGTAATAGCTTCAGTCGACAGATTCTTAATTTTCATGACAAATTTAAAATCGACGCCAGGTTGCACATAGGCGCCATTCTTAGGCTCTAATAGTGTAAAGTCTAAATCGATTTTTCTTTGTGCTGACGCATTAAAACTTATAAAAAAGCAACAAGTCATTAGAAATAAATATTTCATGATTACAAACCTAGAGAAAAGAATTGGAGCGACCTTCTATTGAAAGTCATATTCGGGTCACAGTTGTGTCAATTTAACTTACCAATTAGCACCAGGATAGGCCCTCTGAAGGAATTGCATATCGGCAAGAATAAAACCCATGTGTTCAGAATGGACGCCTGTTTTACCACCTTTTTGTTGGTAGTTGTTTTCAGGAATAAAGAGGGTTGATTCCGCTAATATATCTTCCACTTTTTCTTGCCACAAAGGTTTAAGAATATTTAAGTCGGGCGCAAACCCAGCTTCGAAAGCTTGCTGTTCTATGCTAGAAGGCATAAAAAGTTCGCCAGTAAATTCCCAAAGACCATTCACAGCATCTTGCATTTTTTCTCTGCTAATATCTGTGCCATCGCCTAAACGAATCATCCACTCGCTGCTCCATTTTAAATGGTATGTCACTTCTTTTAAAGATTTAGCAGCAATGTTACTTAAGCGGGGTTCGTTACTGTCAATTAATTCGGAATGCAAGTAGAAATGGAACACATCATAAAAAAATTGTCTTACAATGGTGTAAGCCCAATCGTAATTGGGTTGTTCAACTAGTAAAACATTTTTATAAGCCATTACATCTCTTAAAAAAGCAACGGTATCTTCATTCGCATTACCGCCTTTTAAATCGGCAGCTAGTTGGTAAAAACTGCGGGCTTCACCAATTAAATCGAGAGCAATATTGGTAAGTGCAATGTCTTGTTCTAAAACGGGGCCATGGCCACACCATTCTCCGCAGCGTTGACCAAGGATCATGCTGTTATCGGCTAAGTGTAAAGAATAATTATAAAGTAGGTCCTTTTCAGCCATTACATGTGGTTTAGTTCTTCTGGTAAAATATAGAAAGTAGGGTGACGGTATATTTTATCATTGGCAGGATCAAATAATTCATCTTGTTCAGAAGGTTCGTTGGCGTGCAGGTGTTTGCTTTCCACTACCCATATGCTAACCCCTTCCATTCTCCGGGTATAAACATCGCGCGCATTCTCAATTGCCATTTGCACATCTGCTGCGTGTAGGCTGCCTACATGTTTATGGTTTAATCCTTGTTTGGCTCTTATAAAAACCTCCCAAAGAGGCCATTCTTTATTACTCATATTCGTTGATTAGGCTGCGTTTGAATTTTCTTTATTTGAATTTCTTTTCTCTCTTTTTTCTGCGTAGGCAACTGCTGCTTCTCTTACCCAAGCACCTTTTTCCCAAGCATCTACACGGGCTTTAAGACGTTGTTTGTTGCAGGGTCCGTTACCAGCTACCACTTGATTAAACTCGTCCCAATTGATGACACCAAAATCATAATGACCGCGGGCTTCGTTCCATTTCAAATCTTTATCTGGAATTGTGATGCCTAATATTTCGGCTTGTGGTATGGATACATCCACAAACTTTTGACGGAGTTCATCGTTGCTAAAACGTTTTATTTTCCATTTGGTGCTTTGTGCACTGTTGGGTGAATTATCGTCATTCGGTCCGAACATCATCATGCTTGGCCACCACCAACGGTTAAGAGCATCTTGTGCCATGGCTTTTTGCTCAGGTGTACCTTGGCATAAAGTGAGCATGATTTCGTAACCTTGGCGTTGGTGAAAACTTTCTTCTTTGCAAACCCTAACCATTGCTCTTGCATAAGGACCATAACTGGCTCTGCAAAGTGGTACTTGGTTCATAATGGCTGCACCATCTACTAACCAACCGATGGCGCCCATATCGGCCCAAGTTAAAGTTGGGTAATTAAAAATGCTACTGTATTTGGCTTTGCCTGAATGCAATTCGTTTAACATTTCATCGCGACTCATACCCAATGTTTCGGCAGCAGAGTATAGGTAGAGGCCATGACCGGCTTCGTCTTGTACTTTGGCCAGTAGGGCTACCTTTCTGCGAAGGTTAGGAGCGCGGGTAATCCAATTGCCCTCGGGCAACATGCCTACGATTTCGCTGTGTGCGTGCTGAGAAATTTGACGCAATAAAGTTTTGCGGTATTTCTCGGGCATCCAATCGCGGGGCTCGATTTTTATTTCATCGTCAATTCTTTTCTGAAAAGCTTCTTCAAGATTTATTTGCATGATTTTATTTTACAAACTTACATAAAAAATTTGCGAATATTAAACATCTCGTACGGTGAATGGTTTTCGATATTCGGAAAATAGATGTTTTGCCAATGATAGTGAGCCACAAAGGTTTTTTTGATTGGACTTATCCATTGGCTTTTTTTAGTGCAGCGAGGTATATTTTTTGAATACTATTTTTTTCTTCGTGTTCCATTATGTTTTGTATGCTTGGCAACAAATCAGCATATTTTTTTCAATAATAAAAAATAGTTCGCAATTAAATTATACGTTACTTTTGATGCCAATTTAAGTGAATAAATGCAAGGCAACGGCAGTATAAATATTAACAGAGTAGAAGGTGGTCATACCCATTTCGTAGGGCGTTTTGAGAACGGTCATCAGTTTATGTTATTGGAGGTTTATTTTGACGAGGGTCCTATGACCGCCAATTGGAAAAACACAAGAAAGGAATTTGTAGTATTACATATTTTTGATTCAGAAGGAAAACACATAGAAAGTAAACACAAGTTTGCAGGTTTAACAAACGATTTGGATGGAAGAACCTTAGGACCAGAAATGGAGTTTTTAATGAAGGACATGGGCAAAGCTTTTTTTAATTCAATTGCTATTTTACCTTTCGAAATAAGCATCGACGGTTTCGAATATGGCTTCATCAAAGACCATGAAGCTTATTGCTTTACAATATTGCCTAATGAAATTACTTTTTCGGCTCCATTTGAAGGCGAATATGATGCTTAGTTAACATAAAATTAAGCTTATTTTAACACAGTCAATTGCATTAAAAATCATACTTTTTTGTCAAAATATGACAAAAAACAGAAAATTATATCAGTATTATAAGCGTGCAAAAAAAGTATAAAACACTAATAATCAAATATATTAACGTTTAATTAAAATCTATTAAGTTGATTTACTTGCAGTTAAAAGAAAGTCCTACAAAAATTGACAAATGTCAATAAATAATTAGATTTATTATGTGAGTTTTGTTAAACATTTTACAAACTGCTCATTAATAAATTAACAAATGAAACCCTCGAAAATAATCTTAGTTGCGCATGATTTTAGTGTTGCTTCTAGAAATGCGTTAGAGTTAGCAACCATGATTGCTCAACAAACCAACTCAACAATTTATGTATACCACGTCGTATCAGCACCAATAATGTTGGAAATGGAAGGTGCACCTGCCTATTCGCCAGAAGAGGATATTAAAGATGCAGGCGCCTTGTTAAGAAGAGGTGTAACTTATTTAAGAAAACGCGTAAGAGGTGTCAATATAGCATTGTCAGTTGACTATGGCTTTTTGATACCAAACATTGCTAAAAAGGTTGAAGAATTAGAGCCTTGGATGACCGTAGTTGGTGTTAAAAAACGCACAGGTTTAGACAAAGTTGTTTTTGGTGATGTATGTGCTAACTTAGTTGGTAAAATTAAAAGTCCTTTGTTAGTTATACCTTTAAACTACAAGAAAATGAAACTAAACAAAATTGTTTATGGTTGGGATGGTAAGTCTACCGATGCTGACTACCTAAATGTTGTTAAAGAAATTGTAGCTAAGAAGCCAGTGAATGTTACAGCGGTAAATATTACACATTACGACGAGATGCCAGAGGCGCACTTGAATACTTTTAAATCGAACTTTAAGAAAGTATTCTTACAACAAAATACAGAAGTAAAACAAGTGATGGGCCTAGATAAAATTGGCGAATTTGAAAAAGTTGTGAAACAAATGGAGCCAAATATGGTAGTTGTGTATGCGCACCATTACAACTTATGGCAATCTGTTTTCCACAAACGTTTTTCAAGACAATTGTTTAAATTTACCAAATCACCTTTGATGATCATTCACGAGAATTAATCACCTAAATATTAAAAGAAGCGTTGGTAAAAATCCAACGCTTTTTTTGTGCCTTGTGATTTTTAAAAATATTCTCTATTAATCCTCAACAGACTTTTATACTTTGTGATTAAATTAATTATTTAAATAGGCGAAACAAATAAACCTATACGTTATAACTATAATTGGTCTGCACAATAATTTCGTTAAATTTGAACACTTTAAAAAAGTTTGGTGCAACAAATATTTCAAGTTTAATTTTTCAAAAAAAGATGTCATTAAAAAAAGGGCTATTCATATCAAGTTTAATTCTATTTTCTGCTTGTGGTGGGAATGCTAAAAAAGATACAACAAAAGGTAAAGTAAGTGGACCGGTAAGCATCGATGTATCGGTGGCAGTTTTAACAGATTATGTTAATACCATAGAAGGCAACGGTACGGTATTGGCCAATGAATTTGTTGAATTAAAACCGGAAACCAATGGTAGGATTGTATTGCTGAATATACAAGAAGGGAAACAAGTCAACGAAGGTGCTTTATTGGTAAAATTATTTGACGATGATTTACAAGCGCAACTGCGCAAATTAGAGTCGCAACTCAGCATTGCTAAAAAAACGGAAAGCCGTTTGAAAACACTTTTGGAAGCCAATGGTTTAAACCAATCGGAGTACGATCAAGCCTTGAACCAAGTGAACAATCTATTGGCCGATATTGATTATACCAAAGCACAAATCAGAAAAACTGAAATTAGAGCCCCTTTTAGTGGTACCATAGGCTTGCGAATGGTGAGCAAGGGCGCATTTGTGACGCAGCAAAATGTTTTAGCCACCTTGCAACAAACAGGCACCTTAAAGGTTGATTTTGTGTTGCCCGAAAATTATAACAGTCAATTACAAGCCGGTCAAGATGTAAAAGTTATTGCAGATAACAAAAGAGAATACAATGCAAAAATTATTGCCATAGAACCACAGGTCAATACAGCTACCAGAAATTTAAAAGTGAGGGCCATGATTACTGGTAATTCTAGTGGTTTGCAACCAGGTGCTTTTGTAAAAATAAGCATTGATGAAGGCAAAAACAAGAAGGCCATTTTAGTACCTACCAATAGCATTATTCCTGATACCCGAAACAAAAAAATTGTATTGATAAAAAATGGCAAAGCCATTTTTACAATTGTTGAAACCGGTTACAGAGGCGAAAATAAGATTGAAATAACTGCGGGTGTCGAAGCAGGTGACACATTTGCCATCAATGGTATTTTGTTTTTAAAACCCGATGCCGATGTTAAAATAAGAAATGTTAAACCTTAATTTTTTCACAAATGAACATTTCGGAATTTAGTATTAAACGGCCTGTATTTGCCATTGTATGCAGCATCCTTATTTTTGTATTTGGTGGTGTATCTTATAAATTTTTAAGTCTAAGAGAATATCCTGCCATCGATCCGCCAAATATTACGGTTAGAACGTCATATACTGGTGCAAATTCTGATATCATCGAAAGTCAGATTACAGAGCCGATTGAAAAAGCTGTGAATGGTATACAAGGTATACGTACCATCACCTCTTCGAGCAATCAAGGAAGCAGTGTAGTAACGGTAGAATTTAATTTAGATGTTGATTTAGACAATGCGGCCAGTGATGTGCGCGATAAGGTGAGTCAGGCGTTGCGCCAATTGCCTGCCGACATTGATGCACCGCCTGTAATTAGTAAAGCCGATGCCAGTGGCGATGTGGTGATTATTTTGTCTATTCAAAGCAAAGAAAAAAGCATTATTGAATTAAGTGATTTTGCAGAGAATGTTTTACAAGAAAAATTGCAAACCATTCCTGATGTGAGTGGTGTGAATGTATTTGGATTGCGCAAACACGCCATGCGTTTAAATTATATGCCCGAAAAAATGAACGCTTATGGCATTACAGTGGCGGATATAAAAAGCACGCTAGATAAAGAAAACATTGATTTACCAGGTGGTAAAGTTGCAGGTAATAATACAGAGTTGGTTGTAAAAACCTTAGGAAAACTAAGTACTGAAAATGATTTTAGACAATTAATCTTAAGAGAAAATGCAGATGGCATTATCCGTTTGGGTGATGTAGCCGAAGTGCGTTTGGGAAGCGAAGTTGAAGAAGTTGGATTTAGATTGAATGGAATAAATGCCGTGGCTTGCGGTATTGCACCACAACCAGGTGCAAATTTCATAAAAATATCGGATGAGTTTTACAAGCGCTTAGAACAAATTAAAAAACAAAAAGGATTCGAAGATATTGAGTTCACCGTTGTCTTAGACAATACTAAAAATGTGCGAAGAGCTTTAGAAGAGGTAGAAGAAACCTTGGTTATTTCGTTGGTATTAGTTGTATTAGTGGTCTATTTTTTCTTTAGAAATTGGAGCATTGCATTTCGACCTTTAATTGATATTCCAGTTTCATTGGTAGGTGCATTTTTTATCATGTATTTAGCAGGGTTTAGTATCAATGTATTGACCTTGTTGGGCATTGTATTAGCAACAGGTTTGGTGGTAGATGATGGAATTGTAGTAACAGAAAATATATTTCGAAAACTCGAAGGCGGTATGCCTATAAAGCAAGCGGCAAGAGAAGGCTCGCGCGAAATTTTCTTTGCTGTTATTTCCACTTCAATAACCTTGGCAGTTGTGTTCTTGCCTATAATTTTTATTCAAGGTTTTGTAGGATCCTTATTCAAAGAATTCGGCATCGTGGTAGCAGGTGCTGTTATCATTTCTGCGTTTGTTTCATTGACCTTAACACCTGTTCTTAATGTTTTGATGAACCGCAAGAACAGCAAGCCTTCGTGGTTCTATGTTAAAACGGAACCTTTCTTTCAAGGCTTAGAAAACGGTTACAGAAAGTTATTAATTGCCTTCATGCGCGTGCGATGGATGGCATGGGGAATCATAGTGGCTTGCATCGTTATTATCATTGTTATATTCAGTAATATTCAAACAGAGCTAGCACCCATTGAGGATAAGAGTCAGTTTCGTTTTAATATCACGGCACCCGAAGGCACATCGTTCGATTACATGGATAATTATGTGTCGCAATTGGGCGATTTTTTCTATGACAGTATACCAAGCAGAGAATTTGTTTTTGCTTCTGTGAACAATTCATTTGTGGGCAATGGTTCGGTGAACAGTGCATTTGGTAGGGTGGTAATTTCGAATCCCGATGAGCGTAACATGAGTCAAGATGAAATCGTGAACAAAGCCAATGCGCGTTTAAGTACCTTTAATGATGGACGTGTATTCTTAATCCAAGAGCAAACCATCAGTGTAGGTTTTGGTGCGAGAGGCGCATTGCCAGTGCAATACGTTTTACAAAATTTAGATTTCAATAAAATTAAGGAAGTGTTGCCTAAGTTTTTAGCAGAGGCGCGCAAGAATACAATCTTCCAAGCGGTAGATGTGAATTTAAAATTCAATAAGCCCGAGTTGCAGGTGAGTATTGATAGAATCAAAGCCAAGGATTTGGGTTTAAGTGTGCAAGATGTTGCACAAACTTTACAATCGGCATTGAGTGGTGGTCGTTTGGGTTATTTTTTAATGAACGGCAAGCAATACCAAATCATTGGACAAATGAACCGTGAAAGTAGAGATGAACCTACCGATTTGAACCAATATTATGTGAGAAATAACAGAGGTGAAAACATACAATTGAGTTCTGTGGTTAACATTGTTGAGAGCAGTAACCCTCCCCAATTATACCATTACAACCGTTTTAAATCGGCCACTGTTTCGGCTTCGTTAGCACCAGGTAAAACCACAGGCGATGGGGTAAAAGCCATGCAAGACATTGGGGCTCAGTTATTAGACGAAAG
>CAJBKH010000348.1 GCA_903953615.1 uncultured Bacteroidota bacterium | reverse complement strand
CAAAGTTTTTATTTTCAAAGGCTACATAATGTCTGAGTCTTTCATTTTTCTCAGCACTCAAAATACCCAATTGTTCAATCACAGTTTGGGCAACATTGTATTGCGGTCCCATTTTACCATCGTCTACTTTAATGCAAATGCCCATGTGTTGGTTCACCAAACCAATTGAGTAAATGCCATCGGCACCGGTTTTACCAATCAATTGTCCATCGGCTTCTTTCATTAAATCGGTGCAATAGCGCTTCTTACCAGCTATCATTTCGGGATAAGCAGTAATGGCATCCACCATGGTTTTACAAGCTTTCTGAGTCGCCTCATCGAATTTAACGGGATAAACTAGGTTCTTATAAGCAATCGCTTGATTGATGACAGGGAAAGCGAAAATTGGAGCCGAGCAACCATCCACACCATTCTGGATTTTCTCAATAGGGTAATTGTGAAAATTGGCCACCACTTTTAAAATGGCTTGGTGCAACGGATGGTTCACATTGATATAGTCTTTCGTAGGTAAATTGTTATAAACGCAATACGCTAAGAAACCTGCGTGTTTACCACTGCAATTGTTCTGTATGCGCTTGGGTTGAAGATCATTTTTAATAAGATAGTTGGCATCTTCTTTAAGCGTTGGCATTTGCGGGCCACACAATAAATCATCTGCTGTTAAACCAATTTTATTGAGGATGCTCTGCACAGTTTCAACATGCTCTGCTTCGCCATTGTGACTGCCGCAAAAAATGGCAATTTCTTTTTGTGTGAAACCGAAATGTTCAACAGCACCACTTGTTAGCAAGGGTATTTGCTGAAAGAATTTCATAGCAGAACGCGGAAAGCACAATTGCTGAACATCGCCCATGCTGAAAACCACTTCATCGTTTTCGTTAACAATACATATTACACCACGGTGAAAACTCTCTAATACTTCACCTCTGTATACTTCAACTAATATCGGATTTGCCATTAATGTTATGAATTTTGATTGGAGGCCAATAAGAACATACAAGCCATGCGGATGGCAACGCCATTTTCTACTTGATTTAAAATAATACTGTAGTCGCTATCTGCCACTTCGCTTGTAATCTCAACGCCTCTGTTAATAGGACCTGGATGCATAATGGTGATGTCTTTACCAATACTTTCTAACATCGGTAAGGTTAAGCCATATTGCATACTGTATTCTCTTAATGATGGAAAATATTTAATATCTTGACGCTCCATTTGTATGCGCAACATGTTCGCCACATCGCACCATTCAAGTGCTTTGCGTAAATTATGCTCTACTTTTACGCCCAATTGTTCAATGTATTTTGGAATCAAAGTGCTTGGTCCACATACCATGATTTCGGCCCCAAGTTTTTGCAAACAATAAATATTTGAAAGTGCCACACGGCTGTGCAAAATATCACCAACAATTACTACTTTTTTACCCGCTACTTCGCCCAAAGATTCTTTGATAGAGTAGGCATCGAGTAAGGCTTGTGTAGGGTGTTCGTGGGTGCCGTCGCCCGCATTGATAATGGTAGCATCAATGTGTTTCGATAAAAAGATACTTGCGCCAGGACTTGGGTGACGCATCACTACCATGTCTACCTTCATGCTTAAGATGTTTTTAACTGTATCAATCAAAGTTTCACCTTTAGAAACAGAAGAAGAGGAAGAAGAAAAATTAACAATATCGGCACTCAGTCTTTTTTGTGCCAATTCGAATGAAACCCTTGTTCTTGTTGAGTTCTCGAAGAATAAATTGGCAACAGTTATATCCCTTAGTGAAGGTACTTTTTTAATCGGGCGGTTGATAATGGTTTTAAAATTATCTGCTGTTTCAAATATTAATTTGATGTCTTGTTCTGTGAGGTCTTTAATCCCCAATAAATGTTTTACAGATAATTGTGTCATGCGTTTATTAACCAAACTTTATAATTATTGTCCTCCCAGTCGACTTTTACTTTTTGAGCGTGCCCTCTGGTATCAATGCTCTTGCCCACATAATCGGGGGCTATTGGATTTTCTCTGTTGAATTTACGATCGATGAGCACACACAATTCCACTTTGGCCGGTCGCCCAAAATCGAGCAAGGCATCCATGGCGCTGCGTATACTGCGACCAGTAAACAGCACATCGTCTATCAAAATAATTTTCAATCCTTCGGTGCTAAATGGAATGTGAATAGGGTTGGCGACCAATTGTTTTTCAGCGGTTCTAAAATCATCGCGGTAAAACGTAATGTCTAACTCACCATATTTAATTTTGGAACCAATAATTTCTTCCACCATTTGGCGAATAATGCGCGCAGGCATAATGCCACGTGGTTGTAAGCCAATGATGGCCGTATTGGCGAAGTTGCCATGGTTCTCTACCAACTCATAAGCCAAGCGGTGAAGCGTGGCATTGAGTTTTAAATGGTCGTATAATAATTTTTCTTCCAATGGCTTGTGTTATTTTGAAAGTTTAATAATGGTAT
>CAJBKH010000347.1 GCA_903953615.1 uncultured Bacteroidota bacterium | reverse complement strand
CAACGTAGGACACGGAATTGAAACATACGACAAAGCACTAAATTATATTGGAGAGAAAATAAAAAACTACCACTAACAGCACCTTGCCATAAGCGGGGCGTTCGTGGTGGCAGAAACTTTTCGGCTCCGAATGAACATTAGTGCTAGCTTGAAAGGTCTGTGCTTCGAAATCCCCGCCTTCGGCAAGCTGCAAAACGTTATAGCCGATTTTAAACCAACATTATTACAATGACAAAATTTATAATACAAACTCTGACAACGTTTTTAATTATAGCAAATGTGAAAGCCCAACCACCATCTGGGGCAGTGGCGGCAAAACCGAATATCATTTATTATGCAGGTGGAAGCTGCAAATTTTATGACATAAACGACAACCTACTACTTTCAGTAGATGCCGCTGAAGCAGGATGGTCAGCCACTCCTGCAAAAACAGCTTGGGTTGTTGTAACACCAAGCAATGGCGGATACTATGAATTTCCTAACTACAGCAACAACGCACCAACCCTTAATATGGGACAATACCTGCAACCATTCTGGAAATCAGATACCATTTACAATGAGCTGGTGCTTTTAAAGGGGGTAAATACCACAGCAAACCTAATGTTTAAACCCTCTAAAATTATTTCGGTTACCAACTATGATTTTTCTCAATCATTTATTCAAAATACTGATTTTTCTGTTACAGGGAATGTAATCAAACAACTAACAGCAAAAGTTTCTTCTTCTGTTTCAATTGTAGCTGGAAAAAAGGGAAATGGACAGCCCAATGGTTTGATGAATACCAAAGCCACTTCTTGGACTTGTGTTAGTTACATTCCAGACAGAACCAATTGGAATGGCTCATCATTGCTAGGATACAAAGGCGATAAATTACCTAAAACCATGACTAAATTAAAAGCAGGTCAAGCTGTTAAAATTCAGGCTTATGGTATGAGTATTACGGCTGGTCTTAATGTAAGTGGATTTGCCGGTGATGATAAAAATTTTACTCCAACTGCACCTTATATGCATAGTTATGTAGATTTATTGGAAAATGCTTTGGAAGCAAGATTTGGTTCCGATATTACCATGATTAACGGTTCTTGTGGAGGTAAAATGGTAGCTTGGATAGATCAATATTGCGAGAGTATGGTTGTGCCAAATGTTCCTGATTTAGTTATGTTAGACATGGGAATGAATGACATTTGGGGAACAACCTCAAATGCAGCTTTTAAAGCAAGTATGCAATCGTGTATCAATAAAATAAAAACGGCTAACCCCAATACTGAGTTTATTCTCTTAGGCAATATGTTGCCGGATGTGAATTCGCAGGGGGCTCCATCTAATGGCGATGTGTTGATGTATGGATTCTTATCTCAACTCAAAAGTTTGGAAACCACAGGCATTGCAGTTTTTGACATGACCACTTTAAGCGATACCATTTATAAAAGAAAAGGCGCAACACATTGTCATTCCAATTCACTGCATCCTAACGATTATTTAGCCCGATGGTACGCGCAAGGCTTAGCCGAATTGTTTAACGATGGCAGTACAATGAATAAAACGGCTAAAAAATATTATGTAAATACAACAGGCAACAATACCGACGGATTGAGTATAGCGAATGCATGGACAAGCTTGGATAAAATCAATGCCAAGAATTTTAACGCAGGTGATACAATCGTTTTCGAAGGTGGGAAAACATTTATAGGTAATATTGAATTTGACAACAACGATGGAAATTCAGCTACAAAGCCAATTATCATTACTACTTATGGGTCAGGCCAAGCAACCATAAACACTAACCTAACAACTAAATGTGGATTTAAAGCCACCAATACTCAAGGATTTCAAATCAGTAATCTTAAATTTTTGGGACCTGGAAATGGAACCCAAAAAGACATTGATGGCATGTTGTTTTTTACAAGCAATCAAGCTGGATATTTAAGCAACATACAAATAAAAAACTGTGAAGTAAGTGGTTTTGGTTATTGCGGAATTCGTTTCTATTCCAACTGGGATGCTAATGTAAAAGCAGGTTATAAAGATGTAATCATTGATCAATGCAAAGTTCACGATTGTCGAGAAAATGGCATCGTATCATTTGGGTACGATGTGCAAACCACTAATTTTTATCATCATAAAAAATTTATTATAAGAAATACAGAAGTGTATAACATAACAGGGTATGCGTCTTCTACACACAAAGGAAGTGGAATAGTTTTATCGCAATTAGATTCTAGTCTAATTGAACGCTGTGTCGCGTACAATACCGGAACAGCCAATACAGCTTGTGGCGGTCCGGGAGGAATTTGGGTATGGTCGGCCAATGCTGTAACCATACAATATTGCGAAAGCCACCACAATTCATCAGGAACTTCAACCGGTTGTGATGGTTTAGGTTTTGACTTGGACGGTGGTGTTACAAATTCTATAATCCAATATTGCTATTCTCATGACAATGATGGTGCAGGTTACCTGTTGGGGAATTTTACGGGCGCTAGAGCATGGGGCAATAATGCAGTTAGGTACTGTATAAGTGCAAACGATGCCAAAACCAATAATTCAGCAGTAACATTATTTACAGCACCTAGCACCACATGGAATGGACTAAAACTTTACAACAATACCATTTATGTAAGTCCATCTTCCAAAAACAAATACTCAACTTTTGGTGCTTTTCAAATGACAGATTATGGAACAAATATGTCAGGTGTGGAATGCTATAACAATATTTTTTACACTACTGGTGGACTACCTTTGGTAACTGTTCCAAACACTTTTGTAGCTCAAACACCTAAGTTTATCGGCAATTTATATTATACAAACGGAGAACCTTTTTCAATAACATACGGCAGCAAATACACTTCATTAACAGACTTTAGAAGTGCTGGTTCCTATTGTGAAAAAAATGGCAGCAATAACACTGGTTTATTCGTAGATCCAATTTTAATTAACACCAATAAAAGTCCATTAACGGTTTATCCAAAACCAACAGATTCTTTGAATGCATTTCATTTTTCTCAAATGTCTCCATGCAGAAATGCAGGGTTAGACTTGCAAACACTTTTTGGTATTAATATGGGCATCCGAGATTATTGGGGCAATACAATAAAAAACGAAAATGCTTATGACATTGGAGCTTATGAATCGAAAAGCCAAACTTCAGGTATATTCTCGTTAAAGTTTTCAAGTATAGCGATATATCCAAATCCAATTGGAAATGAAGACTTAATCATTGATATCACTAAAAACTACAGTCCAAATACTCAACTTGACTTATTTGATGTTACTGGCAAGTTGTGCTTTTCTCAAAATTTAATTGAAGGAATAAACAGAATAAATACACAATCTTTGCCAATAGGATTGTACATTGTAATAGTTAGTGATGGATTAAAGTTACAATCATTCAAAGTAATTAAGAGTGAGTAAAACCAGCTATAACAGCACCTACAAGAAATTGGCGGTTCAGTGGTTACATAAGCATTTGTGCTTCGTATCAAGTTCTGTGGTGGCAGACAGTTTTCGTCTCCGAAGTCGCCAACTTCTTGTAGCTGCAAAACGTTATTTCAAAAATCCATTACCCTAAATATTTTACCCTTCTATTTTCTTTTTGTATCAATCCTATAATTCAATACATTTGAACACTTGCCCAACTTACAAGTGAGGAGACAAATAGGAGAGGGCAAATATTAGAAAATTTCAAATGAAAAAAATCGGAATCAAACATACAACTTTTATAGATCGTACAATGGTTATTGTAATCATGCTCTCAATCGTTTTGTCGGCTTGCAAATTGGGGCGATTTGTGGTTTATAATTTTGCAGAAATCAAAGATTATAAAAAATTTCCTTCGCGTCTTTTGCATAGCAGTTCAACCAAGTTCAAGTTCTTTTCTACCGATAGCGGTTTGTATCCAAAGACTTTGAAGGTGGGAAACAAGGAAGAGCGTGTGGCATTCGATAAGGTATTAGAGGACAATAAAACAGTTGCCTTCTTGATTATAAAAAATGATACCATTCAGTATGAAAAATATTTTAGCAAGTACAAAGCAGAAAGCATCATCCCTTCTTTTTCGATGGCCAAATCCATTACCTCTATTTTAATTGGTTGTGCAATCGACGATGGTTTTATAAAATCTGTTGATGAACCCATCATTACTTATATCCCAGAATTAAAGCAAAATGGTTTTGAAAAAGTAAGCATTAAACATGTGTTGCAAATGACCTCAGGACTCGATTTTAATGAGAGTTACATGAATCCTTTTGGCGATGCAGCATCGTTTTATTACGGCAGAAATTTGAAGCGTGAAGTAAGTCAATTGAAATTAAAAAGAGCGCCTGGCCAACAATTCGAATATGTGAGTGGCAATACGCAATTGTTAGGTTTAATTTTAGAGCGGGCCTTGAAAACAAAAACGGTTACCCAATATTTTCAAGAAAAATTATGGACGCCACTGGAGATGGAATACGATGGCTCGTGGAGCATCGATAAGAAAAAGAATGGCATAGAAAAAACCTTTTGCTGTGTGAATGCTCGCGCCAGAGATTTTGCTAAAATTGGCCGTTTATTTTTAAACAAAGGGAAATGGAATGGGAAACAAATCGTCTCCGAAAAATGGGTGCAAGCCTCTACCACAATCGATGTAACCGAAGGCGGTGTTAATTATTACAAATACCAATGGTGGCTGCCAACAACCGATGGCGATTTTATGGCGGAAGGCATATTAGGTCAATATGTGTATGTCGATCCCAAACGCCATGTTATCATCGTAAGAATGGGCAAAAACAATGGCAACATCGACTGGTCCGAATTTTTTGTTTCACTCTCGAAATATACGGACAAGAAGCATTAAATTCTTGCAGCTCTCCATCGCATCTCAACAGCGCTGCCAAATGCTTACAGCCTGTCACCCTGTCCCGATAGCTATCGGGAGTCGAAGAGCTGCATACTGCCTACGCTTCGCTATTCTTCATCCAAGTCATTATGGTCGTCGCCACCCAAGCTGTAGTAATTGTTCTCTTCATCCTCGCTGCCTATGCTTTCTTGTTCATTGTCTAGTTCGGCACCGGGTACATCCAAATCATCACCCGAATGGTCGAAATCAAAATCCTTTTCATTGGGTGCATGTCCCACTTCAACGGGCGATTTAAAGGTGGTAGGTGCTTCAGGATCTATGTTGCCTTCCTTTTTACTTTTACTATAAATATCTTCAGCTGCTGGATAAATGGGATAGCCAGGAAAAGCCTTTAGGTCCTGATTGCCATTGGCCATTTTAGTAGCTTGTGAATTGGCATATTCAGTATATAAATTAAATAGTGAGTTGTAATAATCTTCGAAATTTTTGGTGCCAATTTGAACAGTATTCATAGTCGGAATTTTATGCGGCATCTCAATAATGTACTTGGAGAGTTCTGGATATTCCTTTTCAATTTTCATTGTAAGAGAAAGGATATCAGCTTGT
>CAJBKH010000346.1 GCA_903953615.1 uncultured Bacteroidota bacterium | reverse complement strand
ATCATTCTAAAAGACAATTGCTCTGAAAAATTTGATACAGCCATCCTTAAAATCAGAATGAGAGATACCCTAAGCCTGCAATTAAATACCAATGATACCACATTGTGTTATGGTAGTAGACAATTGTTTAAAGCCAAAGCACAGGGCGGTTTGCCAAGCGCTTATCAATATGAATGGTTGGATGTGGTAAGCAATAAAATACTTTCCAATTCGGATTCTCTGAATATCATTGCAGATAGTAGCAGACAAATAAGGGTAAGTGTTACCGACCATTGTATGCCCAATAATTCGTCAACCTTGTTGACTATTAAAATGAAGCCTGCTTTAGCAATAGACGCACAATTAAAGGATACTACACTTTGTTATGGACAAAACATAAAGTTAAAAGCCAATGCCAAAGGCGGTGTGCCAGCCAATTATACGTACCAATGGAGCCTCAATAATACACCCTTTGCGAATGCCGATTCGGTCAATCTCAATACAAGTTCGTTTGCTTCAAAAAGTGGAAGCACTGCAAAGCTGCAATTAATTATTAGCGACCAATGCAGCCTGCCCGATACTGCTTTAATGAATCTAAACATTCTGCCTGCCATTACTACTAAAATCATTAAAGTAGATAGTATTTGTTTTAATACCAATGTTCTATTTAAAATACAAAACACTGGAGGTAAACAACCTTATCAAATGGCTTGGTACAATCAAAGCAATGGATTGCTGAGTAAGGCCGATAGTTTAATCATTCAGAATACTACACTCACGCAAACAGGTGTTAAACAATTGAGCGTAATAGTTAATGACGCATGCTCTCAACCTGACACCACATTTATTACTACTTATTTAAGCGCTCCTTTATCCTATCAATTAACAAGCTCCGATTCATGTCCTACTACCACCGCAGTGTTAAATATGAACGCCAAAGGTGGGCGTGGCAACTATTTAGTAAAATGGTATGTCGATAATGTATATGCCGGCACCAGTAATGCTACCAAGTTGGTTCAACCAAAAGTGCAAATCACCCAATACAAAGCGCTTATTTATGATGCTTGCAGTAAGACCCCCGACTCAGCAGAGATTCAATTAAGCTTAAAGCCAATATTACACCTATCCCTCAAAGGCAATTGCTTAGGCGATACAAGTATTGCCAAAGTAAGCAGTACTTTATTTAAGCCTACTACTATTTATCAATGGTGGTTGAATGCAAGTTTACAAAACAATCAAGACAGTGTATTTAAAATTACTTGGCCAGCAGTGGGCACTTATCAAGTAAAAGTAAGTACTGCCAATGGTACTTGCAAAGGCAGCGATTCTGTAACTGTAACAATCGTTCATAAACCCAAAGCCGACTTTACCTATTTAAAATTAACACCTACTTCAACAGGCTTTCCATTCCGTTTTATCGATCAGTCGCAACAAGCCACTACTTGGACATGGTTTGCCAACAATAGCAAATTCTCTCAAATTCAAAATCCCGATTATACCTTTGGCGATACGGGTTATTATAAAGTAAAATTAAGAGTTTCGAACAATCAAATTTGTTTCGATAGTTCTGAAAAAATTATTCCTGTATTTGCGCGAACCCAATTTTATTTTCCGAATGCCTTCAGTCCGAATGGCAATGGCATTAACGATGGCTTTGGATTAAGTCCATCACAATATTACCTCGTAAAAAACTATCATCTAGAAATCTACAACCGCTGGGGCGAGCGCATCTTCCAAACAAACGATGTGAAAGAACACTGGCTCGTTCCCGCACCACAAAACGAACGCCAACCACAACAAGGCGTCTACCTCTTCAAAGTTATAATCACCGATATTTTCGATGTCAAACAAGAAATCAGCGGAGCGGTGGAAGTACTGAGGTAATGCAAGGCAATAGGCACTAGGGAATAGGAACTAGGGGAGGAGGTGCAATAGATAAATTATCTACTAGAGAAAAGTTGGCAGTTGATTGCTCGTAAAAGGTTTTTTGCAATAGCTTTAACATGCCCCACACTTCGACAGGCTCAGTGTGACCAATGCTGTAATCTTAAAAATATTTTCGTAAGCCACCTTTTTTGCGCAGTAAAAAAGCCCTTATGTGAACTTTAAAAAAGTATTGTTATCTGCAATAAGTTTCAACTAACCTTGATTTATTTCTTTTTATTAAATTAAAAAAAAACTTATGCTCCTTATGTGGTAAAAAGAAAGCCTAGATTGTAAGCACCCACCGTCAACATATGCACCCACCTGACTGCATACGGCCTCCAGCCTCCCGCCTACATTCGTTCAGGGCACTCAATCCCCATCAACCCTAAAGCCACCTTCAACGTATCAGCCGTTTTCTTCGCCAACTGTATCCTGAATTTTCTAATCTCTACCTCTGCCTCCTTCAAGAAACTCACATCATTGTACACGCGGTTAAACGCTCTTGCAACATTCAATGCAAAAGTACCTATGGCAGCAGGATTATAATCTCTGGCAGCATCAAGTATGGTTTTTTCAAACAGACTCAATTGTTTAATCAATTCCAGTTCGCTGTCTTTCGCTTCTGTAATGGTATAAGTATCGGTTAATTCATTGGCAGCAGCGGCTCGCATCATGCTGCGAATACGCGCATAAGTGTATTGCACAAAAGGACCAGTATCCCCTTGAAAATCGATAGACTCTTGCGGGTTGAACAGCATGCGTTTTTGTGGGTCGACTTTCAGCATAAAGAATTTCAGAGCCCCCATGCCTAAAGTGTTATAGAGTGCAATTTTATCTGCTTCTGCCATGCCATCGGTCTTGCCCATTTCTTCGGTTTTGTCCTTGGCGGTTTGCACCATTTCGGCCATTAAATCGTCGGCATCTACTACAGTGCCTTCTCTGCTTTTCATTTTGCCACTCGGTAAATCCACCATGCCATAACTTAAATGGTAGAGGCCATTGGCCCAGGTTTTGCCTAGTTTTTGCAAGATTAAGAACAGCACTTTGAAATGGTAGTCTTGTTCGTTGCCTACCACATAAATGCTTTTATCGCAATTGAATTGTTCGTATTTCAATTGGGCGGTGCCAATGTCTTGGGTAATGTATACCGAGGTGCCATCGGCTCTTAAAACAATTTTCTCATCTAAGCCATCGGCTGTTAAATCAATCCATACACTGCCATCGGGCTTTTTATAAAATACATTTTTCTCTAAGCCTTCATTGACTATGTCTTTGCCTAGGAGATAAGTATTGCTTTCGTAATAAAATTGATCGAAGCTTACACCCAGTTGATTGTAGGTAATATCGAAACCGGCATATACCCAGGCGTTCATGGTTTTCCATAGGGCTATGGTGTCGGCATCGCCCGCTTCCCATTGGCGCAGCATGTTTTGAGCGGCCAACATCAAAGGGGCTTCTTTCTCTGCTTTTTCTTTTGCTAGGCCTTGGGCTTCTAGTTCTGCAATTTGTTGTTTGTAGTGTTTGTCGAATTCAACATAGTATTTGCCTACCAGGTGATCGCCTTTAAGTCTAGCCGATTCGGGGGTTTCGCCATTGCCGTACAATTGCCAAGCCAACATGCTTTTGCAAATGTGAATACCGCGGTCGTTAATTAAATTTACTTTGGTAACTTGGTAACCGCTATAAGCTAATATTTGTGATACACTATAACCCAAAAGGTTGTTGCGAATATGGCCTAAATGCAAGGGTTTGTTGGTGTTTGGCGATGAGTATTCCACCATTACCTTGCCTGTGTTTTTGTTTTGAATATTGGTGCTGTAATTGGTGATCACCTTCAACCAATAGTCGGTCGATAATTCTAAGTTTAAGAATCCTTTTACTACATTGTAATTGGTAATTTCAGGGATGCTGTTTTTAATCAACTCGCCAATTTCGGTAGCCGTTTGTTCAGGATTTTTTTTAGAAATTTTTAAAAAGGGGAACACCACAAAGGTAAAGTCGCCTCTAAAGTCGGGGTTGGTAGCTTCTAGTTTGATAGCGTCCATAGCCACTTCGGTGTTGTAACACGACAGTAAGGCTTTTTGTAAACCCGATTTAATAAGCGATTCCATTTGCATGGCGCAAAGATATTTACTTCGCACGAAAAAATGCACAACGAATTTGCAGCCTTTTATGGCGCGGAAATGCTATGGGTTATAAAGCCACAGATTCACAGATTATAATTAAGAGAAGAAAAACCACAGAGGGGTGATTGTAGTCGCCACAGATTCACAGATTATAATTGAGAGAAGAAAAACCACAGAGGGGTGATTGTTGTCGCCACAGATTCACAGATTAT
>CAJBKH010000345.1 GCA_903953615.1 uncultured Bacteroidota bacterium | reverse complement strand
TGGTGCTACGATGCATGGCTGCCTAGCATACCTCTTTTTAAAACATTATACCTATGCCATTGAAAGGGGTATTTTTAGTATCAACCTAGGCCCTTTTCAAATCACCGAAACCCCTGTAAGTGATATCACAATCATTAACAGAATCCGAAAAAACCACCGGAACTACGGTCTCTCTCGCGATTTAATTTCTATTAAAACTATTCATAAAAAAGAACTTAATATTTCTCCCATCAATCAAGCAGTATTAATTGAAACATTGTTAATGTTTAATCCCAATATTCAAATAGATTTGTAGCGAATGCAAAACTTCAATGGGCCCGACCCTACCCTGCTGCTCGAATTGGTAAAGATGGAAATGCCTTTTGGCAAATACAAAGGCACTATGCTTTATCGCTTACCAGTTTCCTACCTGGAATGGTTCAAGAGCAAAGGATTTCCTGCAGGCAAACTGGGCATGCTCCTACAAACCATGTATGAAATAAAAATCAATGGACTGGAAGATTTGTTAAAACCACTACTAAGAAAGTAAGCAGTAAGCAGGAGGCAGTATGAAGGTTGCTTCGAGGTAATGTTAGATGTGTGATGCTTTGTTGCTTCGATGGAAATTTAGTTGGCAGTTAGCAATTGGCAGTTGGCAAAAAAACGTAAACAGTTGGCAGTAAGCAGGAAGCAGTGAAGTAACTTGCTTCGGGATAATTTTGGGTGTGAAATGTTTTGTTGCTTCGATGAAAATTTAGTTGACAGTTGGCAATTGGCAGTATTGGTAGTATTGTTCAGCAGTTTGAGGTAGGTATTAGGTAGTGCTTCTCGTGTCGTTTTAGTTGGCAGTTGGCAATAGAAAGCAAAAAACGATTAAAAGTTTGTGTGGGTTTAGAAACACAAAACGATTACAGTCTATAGGAGCGTCACCGTCCCAAGCACAATCAATGTAACAAAAACATACCAAACGGTATGTTTTTTAGATCCTGCAATACTACATTTAAAAAACAAATGCTATTCGAAGCTCCAAACCTTCTCCAAACCACAACCTCTATCGTAAGCCAAACTGTCTTCTGCATACTACCGACTGCTTACCGCCTATCCTAAGGCTGCATTTTGCTATTCGCCTCAACACACCACAACAATTCTTTAATAAATCCAGTTGCTCTTTTATCTGTTGCATCCTTATCTGCTGGCACACCTTCTTCGTTAAAACTATCGCGCACTTTTGGCACAGGAAAAATGGCGGGAACAGTCCATGCGCGGATCTTCCACAAGGAAAATTGCAAAGCAGTAATCACTTGCGTACCACCAAATACCCCATCGGATACTGTTGAGATTGCTATAGGTTTGCGGTGCCACTCATCGTATAACAAGTCCACCACATTCTTTAAACTGGCAGGATAACCCCCATTGTACTCTGGTGTTACAATGATGACACCATCTGCTGATTTTATTTTTCCTGCAAATTCCAACACCGCTTCACTTGGATTGGGTTGCAGGCGCAAACGCTCTTCGAACAAAGGGAAATTATAAGCTTTCAAATCCAATAGTTCAGCAGTCGCCATTTGGTTGCTCTCCAAAAAATGTTTGAAGTACAAAGCAACCCTATGACTGTTTCTTCCTGTTCGAATACTCGATGAAATGATGACGATATGTGGCATATTTAAAATATGTAGTTTATAATTTCAAAGATAAGTAACTTTATAAAAAGCACTATTTGCATAATTGCTAGGTATGACTCCATAGGCATCATACATCAAGCAAGGTTATTCAAACGCAATTACCGCGGTGTGAGGCAGTATTACTTTGCTGAAGCTTAAATTCTAAAACGCCTTACTGTTTAATTAATTTAAATACTTCGCCAGTAGATAAGGTTACAAAATAGACTCCAGCATTTAAATTTTCAAGATTAACTTTAAACAATCCTTCTCCTGGAAAGAATTCCTCTAACACTCGCTTTCCGGTAATATCAGTTAGCGCAATTGAAAGTGGTTGATTATTGCTTAATTTTAAAAAAGCATAGTCAACAGCTGGATTGGGGAAGAACGAAGCATTTCCAACAGTAGGCATATTATTAAGATGGGATGTTTTTTTCTGAGAGATTATAAACAAACCGCCATAACCCTTTAATTCAAAACTGACTTCCCATCTTTGCAAAAATTCGTTCCATCTAATATTACTATCTAAAGGATTTATTTCAAAATATTTTCCTTTGTATGAACTCGGCATTCCTGAGTTATTAGAACTTGCCCCTTTCCTATTCACTATTCTTAAATTCTCTTTATTTAAAATATCTGTTGGATGGGTGGGTAATTTAATTTTCTTGATTGAATTATAATCATCAAACTCTGCTTGCGAAAAATAAAGTGTGACGAATGATGTTAATGAATCTGTTTTTGTTTGAGGATTTATTTCATAATGTCTTTTCACAAAACTATCCGGCTGAAGAGGGTCGACCCAAACTTTTGCAACCACATTACTCCTTATTGGAGTTGTTCCAGAACCTTGAAGGGTCAGTATTTCGCGACAGCCATTATAAAAATAAGTGACTGGCAAATTGTTTTTAATATCGACATTCGTTTCGTCTAAATTGAGTCCAAGTGACAAGCCATTTTCATAGAAAATTCTCACCAAGTTATTATTCGATTTGCTGACGATGCTGTATTTATGGACATTATTATAATGCAACACTGTTGGATTATTTATAACCATACTATTACATGCATTAATCTCGCCAACCAAACCCTTTGCACCATTGCAAAAAGTATAAGCAGCTGCATTGGCAATTGCGCCATCGTCCCAATTAGGACTATAGACTAGATAATCACTATTACTTGAAATAAGAAATCTATCATCTCCAATTTTGTCGCCAAGATTGGAGCCAACAAGCGAATTACTCGAATTAACAACACCTCTTAAGCCTTTAGTGCCATCAACCCAAGTAACTGCACCTGCATCTAATATAAAACCATTGTCGTATTGAGGTGAAACTATTACATAATTGCCATTGGGTAATGGAACGGTTGCGCCACGACCCCAACTACCAATTTTATCGTCATTGGAACCACCAATCAAAGAATTACTTTGATTTACAAAACCCGTTAAACCAACATTACCATCCACCCATGTTACTGCGCCAACATCTATTTTATTCCCGTTGTCATATGATGGACTCGTTACAACAAAATTATCATTAGCAAGTTTTGCAATTCCACCATTAAACCCTCCGATATAATCGTATGATTTATTTCCCACCAATGCATTTGAGCTACTTATTATACCTGTAAGTGCAATATTAGGTTTTCCAAAAATTACTGCACCTGCATCTATTGCCGTATCATTATCCCAATAAGGTGCAGCAATGACATAATTACCATTCGAAAGTTCATAAAACTGAATACTTAAATCGATTTTTTTACTCCCAACCAACGAATTTGCCACACCAACTTTGCCGAATGTACCAATCGTTCCATTACCCCAAGTAATTGCTCCCACTTCTACCTTATTAAAATTGCTCCAGTGTGGATTAAAAGCTAAATAATTATCTCCCTTTAATTTTCTGACCCACCCCGAACCTACCAAATCATTCTTAGTCCCACCATACATTGAATTATTAATATCTACGATTCCAACAACTTGCTTACTTCCATCGCACCATGTAATGGCGCCCGCATCTGTGATAGTATCACGATCCCAATTCGAACTTCTTACAATGTAATTGCTATTGTCTAGTACAGTTATTCCATCTAGGCCAACCATATCATCTGCATGACTTCCAATAAAAGAATTTGAAACATTAATTTTACCAACAGTTCCGCCATTGCCATTGCACCAAGTAACAGCTCCAACAGTTTTTATAGTATCATGACTCCAATATGGGAATGACACCACAAAATGGCCATTGGGTAAAGCATAAATTTCCGCATAAGTTAAATCGTAATTACGACCACCAATTAATGAATTAGAACTATCAATTTTTCCAACAATCCCCTTACTTCCATCGCCCCATGTTACAGCACCAACATATTCATCCTTTCCATTGTTCCATGTAGAATTATAGACGACATAATTGCCATTTACCAGCGGGATTACTTTCCATAAACTAAAACGATAATTTGAATCGATTGACACTAAAGAATTTTTAGAATTAATGATCCCATGTAACCCTTTACTTCCATCGCCCCAAGTTGCAGATCCAGCATCTCTTATTAAACCATTGTCCCAATTTGCATTAATTGCCACAAAGTTCCCATTTGAAAGAACAGTTAAACCCATTCCAATCACATCATAAGCTGAACTGCCAATGAGTGAATTATTTGAATCGATAGTGCCTGTTACTCCCGAAACCCCGCTTCCCCAAGTAATGGCACCCGCATCGCGGAGTATACCATTATCCCACAAAGGACTTCTCACAACATAATTGCCATTTGTTAATTCGACAATACCAAAAGAACCTACATAATCATAATTATTGCTACCAATTAAAGCATTGGTACTACTAACAATGCCAGTAACACCTTTCGTGCCATCACCCCAAGCAACAAAGCCTTTCGAAATACTATAATCACTATTACTCACAATATAATTGCTATTTGAAAGTATTTTTATACTGTCTGTGCGCTCACACCCTACGAGCGAGTTAGCACTACTCAAAACGCCTTTCACGCCATTCACCGCATGCCCCCATGTGACAGCTCCGATGGTATTTGCACTAATTCCCCATCTTGCACTTTTAACTAAATAATTTCCATTGGGTAAAACAATAATTCCATTTGAACCAACCAAATCACCAGTATTGGAACCTACAAGTGAATTTGTACTCGACACCACTTCATTTAAACCTGTTTGTCCATCGCATAAAGTAACAGCCCCTGCTTGTTGTGCCGACCCATTATTCCAATACGGACTGATTACAATGAAATTATTATTGGGAAGCACAACAATACCACTTCCAATGGCATCCGATGGCGAACTTCCTAATAAGATACTTATAAGTTTGTGGGTTTTACCCTCGTATAAATACACTGCTCCTATATATTGCTTTATACTATCCGAATAGCTTGGATCGCTGACTATATAATTACCATTATTAAGTACAATTAAATTCGACCCAAATTGTTGAGAACCTTTGGGCCCAATTATATCGCGATTCTGCGCTTGTAAATGCGCAAATCCTATGCCTAGTAATCCGAGTAACAATCTCACTATTTCCATTCACCGAAAGTAGAACAAATATTATTACGAATCAAATCCACAAAAAACTCATTTGAAGTGAATTAAAAATCGCATAGATTTATAACCCGACAAAGCCGTTTGAATATGTCTCAATAAAAAACATACCAACTAGTATGTTTTTACAAAGCACTTTACTTTTTCTCTACACCCATGCCTGGCGCTGTGCCTAACAACAAATGCCCATTCTCTAAAGTAACACCGGTAAACAAATCATTGGTCATCATTAAATGACCATCTAAATCTACTTTGTCGAATAAGCTAGCGAGATTGGCTGCAGCTGTGATGGCACAAACCGACTCGGCCATGCAACCTAACATTAATTGCAGATTGTGTTGTCTTGCTAAATCTACCATTTTAAAGGCATTGGTGAGTCCACCGCATTTCATTAATTTAATATTCACCCCATCGAACAAATGGTGCTTACTTTCTATATCTTCTATGGTTTGAATGGATTCATCGCCAAAAATTGGTAGTGGACTATTTTCTTTCAACCAAGCAAAATCAGCAATCAAAGTTTCGGGCAATGGTTGCTCTGCATACTGCACCCCTTGACCATGGAGCCAATCTAATAATTCTAATGCCACTTTACTATTCGCAATGCCTTGGTTAAAGTCAACTCCCAAAGGTTTTTGTGTAGTTGATTTGATAAGTGTAATGGCGTGTTTCACATAATTTATATCACCATTTAGTTTTATTTTTATAATAGGAAATGCTTCAGCCTTTTTTAATTGTCGTATTAAAAAAGCATCCTCGCCTATGCCGATTGTAAATGAGGTAGGGATTGATTTTAAAGGTTCATTTGCAAAAAATGAACGCACATTTTGATTACTTGTTTTTCCTTTCAAATCGAGCAAAGCTATGTCTAACGCAGCTTTAGCTGGCAAGTAATTGGGGAAGGCATTGATATAATTTTGAATTTCTACAAAGGCATCAATTGAATTGAAAGACTCCAAATTTAAGCCCGCTAAAAAATCTAAATTATCCGTGCGTTTCTCCTTCATATATGGCGGAAAAGAAGCTTCCCCATAGCCTACTTGACCGTCGCTATAAAGCTCAATATATATTATTTCTGTACCCGTTCGGGCATTGGCCGAAACAGCAAATACCTCATCGAACTTTAAATCATAAGGATAAAATTTTAATTGCATTATTGCCTTTTAAAAATGCGAATGTAGTGGGTAATAAAAGTATCAAAAACAATACTTATACTATCTATCAACAAAAAAACCCTAGCCATTGGACAAGGATTAAAAATTTAGTTCAAATTAATTGAGAAATAAAGTTATTGGTTAGAAGCACAATAAGAATAAGTACTTTAGTTAACTAAAACTTTAAAAAACTAACGAATCCAAGCGATTGTTGCGCTGACAAGCTTTAATTAATTCCGTTTCTTTCGATTTATATGGTTGATTTTTGTCAACTTTCATTTAAGCATTTGTAAACTTAGGGATACGCTTTCTGTCTATTAGACAGAATATTTGAGCCCTTTGTTGCAAGCAAATTATACTTTTTGTATTTTTTTATTCAATAAACAGAAAAAAAGTAAGTGCTTTTTAACTGATTTTTGAACAAGTAAACAGCTTATTCACAAATATTTATTATATTCGCTTTAATTTAATTTTTACCAAATTTATAAAATAAAACCCCATAAAATATAAAAATAAGATGTCAAAAATGGAGGAATAGCCTGCAATTAGGTTAATTTTTACTATTTTTGCACCAAACTAAAAAATCTCATCTAAATGAGTAGAAAACTAATTTCAATTGGTCGCACGTTCTCTTTATTGTTCATACTTTCGTTTTTCAACGCAAGTTATGGACAGTGTAAGGCCGATTTCACCCTCCCTACTTTTCAATGTTTCGGCAGTAAACTTACATTCACCAATTCAAGTACTGGCAGCAATTTGCAATACCGTTGGGATTTTGGCGATCCTTTTTCAGGCGCATCAAACACTGACACAATTGCCAATGCCAGTCACACCTACTTGATAGATGGCCTCATCAATGTTAAACTTATTATTAGCAGCAATAGTGGCTGCGCTGACACCATTGTTAAAACAATGCGCGTCCTTAAAAAACTAAGCGCCAATTATACCATTAGTCAAACCTGCCTTAACCAAGCGGCAGCCTTTGTTTCAACAACAGCCATTGACACCTTCGATAAAATAAGCGCCCATGCGTGGACCTTCGGAGATGGGGGAACGGCAACAAGCGCCAATCCTACCCATTCATATAGCAGTACAGGTACAAAAAATATTCGCTATATTGTAACGAGTACCAAAGGCTGTAAGGACACCATTTCAAATAGTATTTCAGTTTTCGACGCCATTACACTGACCACTAGTAAAGACTCTGCTTGCGTTGGCGACTTAATTAACTTCTCTATGAGTGCCGGCAGCAGTAGTGCCTCTGCCTATAAATGGGACTTTGGTGATGCTACCAGCAGTAACAACCAAAACACATCGCATCTTTATAATATTTCAGGTAATTTAAATGTGAAAGCCATTTTTACTTATTCAAATGGCACCACTTGCACAGCTGCAAAACTCTTAAAAATCAATCCAAGACCATCGGCGGATTTCATTATCAAAGATTCTCTTCAATGTTTTAAAAGAAATTCGGTTTGTATCAAATTTAAAAAATCAACTCCTAATTTATCTTATTGTTCCTTTTCATTTGATGATGGTTTTGTAGACAATACCACTGGATTAAAAGACAGTGTTATTTGCCATACTTATACAGATAAATTTGGTGGCAGATACACCTTAAGTGTTAACATGATTGACAAAAAAGGATGTGTGGCCTCTTACACTTCACCATTTAAGGTCATTATTTATCCCGAGCTGAAGGCAAATGTTAATTTCCCTAAATCAGGTGGCTGTTTTAAAACATCGGTAGCGTTTACCAACAAATCTAACCAAGCACCCCCAAATGTTACCAGTTATTTATGGGATTTTGGTGACGGGAGCACAGACAACACCAACTGGGCTACTACCAAACACGATTATGTAAAAGATGGCACCTTCGACTTGCGATTGATTATAAGAAATTCCGATGGGTGTGTTGATACTTTTTTGAGCAAAGCAGCCGTCAAAAATACCAACTTTGCAATTGATGCTAAAGTTGATTCCGCATTTAGTATCTGTCGTTCTACGAATCGATTTAAATTCAAACAAACAATTGACCCATCTGCATATATTTATTGGACCTACGGTGATGGAGACACCATGTTTAAAAAGTTCTCATTCACACACCACTATCAGCAAGTGGGTGTCTATTATCCTAAATTTTTTATCAGCAAATTTGGCTGTGGCAAAACAGTAGCACTCGATTCGGTAACAGTATATGGCCCACAAGCCGCTATTGGCAAAATTAAAAACCAATACCAATGCAGTATTCGCGACACCATTACACTTAACAATGTTAGCAAGTACTACAAAAATAAATCTCTTAAATTCTTTTGGGATGTTGGCGATGGCTTTGCACCTAACTGCACAAGTAATACAAAAAAAGGATTGAACACCAACGGAAACTGTCGTTACTCGGTAGATTCTACTGGGATACGGCACATGTACAAACCGGGCCAAGAGGGTTGTTATTTACCTAGACTAATTATTACAGACACGACTGTGGGTTGCAGTGACACAGGCTATGTGGCCTTGCCATTAATGAAACCCAATGCCAAAACAGGCTTAAAAGTTTTTTCAAAAGCGTTGTGTCCAGGCCCCGAAAAATACAAACGTGTAAGTTTGGACTTTTCTCAAACAGTGCCAGGCTGTGGACAACAATCGTATTGGGTTATTTGGGACAGTGCTTATGCAGCAACAACTTCGAACTTCGATTCGAATTGGCGCTACATGGATACTTTCCACAACTATGACTACATGAAATTACCCGCCAATAACCGTGTAACCGTTGGTGTGGTTATTCAAAACGGAAAAGACACAAGCGGAAATGAATGTACAGATACTGCATGGTATCCTAACATTATTAAATTTAGCAAAGTCAATCCGAAATTTACAAGTAGTTATAACCCTAAAAATCAATATTGCAAAAACAGTACTATTACGTTTAACATGGTTGATACGACGCAAGCAGATTCCTTGACATCTATTGTGTGGTCGTGGGGAGACAATACTTTCACAAAAGTTACCAATTGCAAACAGGTGTCACACAAATACAAGAGTGCAGGTGTTTACAAGGTGGCGTTATTATTACAGCACCGAAGCGGTTGTCTAGGGAATGACACTATGAAACTACAGGTGGGATATTCTCATTTCTTTTCGCCAACCGTTAACCAAGTATGTGCGGGCGGCAATGTCACGTTTTATAAATATGTTAATTATTGGAACAATAGCAAAGGACAATGGTACGACACTAGTAGATTCAACAAAGGGTTAGAATCTTTTAAATGGGATTTTGGCGATGGCAACGGCTTCAGCAATTCACAAGCTTTGCCAACCATTCAATACGCTAAAATGGGCAATTACAAAATACAATTGGCCACAGTCGATAGTGCTGGCTGCCGTGACACAAGTGTCTATCCCATTTTATTTAAAGTATTTAAAATCAATGCCGACTTTAGCACGATTCGCGATTCATTTATTTGTGCCCAGCAGGTGGCATTTACTTCAAGTGTCTCAACGTATGATTCTTTGAGCGGTATAGTGCCATACAGTGGCGTTGTTAATTCCTATAAATGGACCTTTGGAAAAGGTATTTCAAATAGTTCAATTGCCAATCCTAGTAAATTTTTGAAAACCGGTATCTATGCTGTTAAATTGGTAATTGTAACCGATCAATTGTGCAAAGACAGTATTATCAAAAATATAAAAATTATTGGGCCAAAAGCCTATTATGAATTCGTGGGCGACTCGACAGGTTGCACCCCATTGAAAATAAAATTCAAAAACAAAAGTACGTTGGCCGCTAATTTCTTATGGCAGTTTAAAGACCCAACAAACAATAATGTAACGTTTTTTACCAACAGTGATTCTTCGGTAAGTTGGACTTACTCAGCTGCTGGGATTGTTTATCCAACCTTGATTGCCTCCAACAATTTAATTAGCAACGGCTTTCCAATCGCTTGCACTTCTATTTTCCCAGATACGCCTTTCATTAAAACACTAAGACCTGTGGAGGTATTTGGGAAACCTAACATGAACTTTATTCAGCAAATTGATTGTGATAACCGCATCGTAAGTTTTGCAAGCCAATGCTCTATCAGCAAAGGAAGTATTGTCGACTATGTTTGGGAATTCGGAGATGGCGACACTTCACATGCCATTAACCCAAAGCATACCTACAATGATACAGGCGCTTATGTGGTAACGCTAACTGCAATTACTGACAAAGGTTGTGTTGGCAAATTCACAAAAACAGTGCGCGTTCCTAAGGGACCAATTGTTTCCTTTTATAAAAAGGATGTTTGCGTAGGCAATTCAATTCAGTTTAGTGACTCACTTGGCACATTTAATGACAAGGTTTATTATTGGGATTGGTATTTTGACGATGGCAATTTTAGCAATATCTCTAATCCATTAAAAAAATTTAGTAATCCAGGCAAATACAGCGTATTATTAAAAGTTTATACCTTAAGTGGATGTACTAATAGCGTAAGAAAGTCTGTTTGGATACACAGCCGACCTAAAACAAACTTCACCTTCACTAATAAGTGTTTAAATGATACCATCAAATTTAACAACACAACAACTTCAGATGAGAACCCATTGAAGTATTTCTGGCGTTTAGGAAATGGTGACACATCTTCTAAAACTTCGTTGAATAAGGCTTATAAAACAGCAGGCAATTATTCCGTAAAATTATTAGCAACCAATCCTTTTGGGTGTTCTGATTCAATTACAAAAACGGTGATTACTTATCCGCTACCAAATGCTAGTTTTAAAATCAATTACCATACAACTTGTAAAAACGGGCATCAATTCGTTTTCAATAATATAAGCACAACTGATACTGGAAAATTATTTTACCAATGGAAATTCACAAACACGGATACGAGCATCTTAAAAAATCCAACTTATACCTACAAGGCTTCCGGTAAATTTACGGTTAGGTTAATTGCGAAAACGAATTACAATTGCCGCGATACTAGTTTAGATACCGTGTATGTCAATCCAAATCCTGTAAGCAACAAAGCCAAGATCGAAGAGCACACGTCTGAAC
>CAJBKH010000344.1 GCA_903953615.1 uncultured Bacteroidota bacterium | reverse complement strand
GTCTGATAGAATAGGCATGCAAGCGGTTAAACCATTAAAGGCATTGCTTAATAAAAAATCAACCAGTCCTACTTCCTATGTTCATGCATTATGGGTTTTGCATCGACTGAATGCTTTAACAAATAAAATTATCAGTAGTTCTGCAAGCAATACAGATCCTTTGATTAGGTTGCATACCATTCGTATACTTCTAGAACAGCAACCTATTGAAGAAAATTATCAACTCGTTTTAAATGCAATCAAAGATAAAGATCCACATGTAGTAAGAGCGGCAATCGAGAACTTGGTAAAATACCCAAACATTCATTCACTTGAAGCAGTGCTTTCAGCTCGAACAGAGATCCCTGATTTTGATACTCACTTAAATTATACTGCAAGACTTTGCACTAAAGAACTTTTACTGAATAAGGATTTAATGAAGCAGGTTTTAGCAAAAGACTGGAAGGAGCAAGATGCAACAAATATTGCCGATGTGCTAGTGGCTGTACCTTCTGCTGAATCATCGCTATTCCTCGCGCGCCACATCAGTAAATACCCTATTCCTGGTAATCCTCAAATTGCCTATGAGCAAATTGTACAATACATTCCTGCCAATCAAATAGATGGAGTAATAATGAATGCGAGAAAGAAAGTATCAGCTGCAGCAACTGAATTTATACTATTTCAGGGTATACAACAAGGGATAGCAAAACGGGGTGGAAAAGAAACGCAAGAATTAAAACAATGGGGTATTCAAATTGCAGAGAGTTTACTAAATAAATATCCAGCAGGAAGTGCTGGAAAATCTCAAGAAGTTTTAGCTAAACAAAAATTCGCACTTGGAATAGCTGCCAATTATAAAGTGCAAACGCTTTCGGCGAATGTGAAATTATTTTTACAGCAAGGATTAAATATTGATCAGGATACCAAGACAGAAGCGTTAAGAACCTTATTGAAAATTGATCCAGAACAAAATGCTGAGCTTGCTGCAAAATTATTCGAAGACCCTGCTTCAAGTTTAGATTTCAAAATTAAAGTAGCCATTGTATTAGGTGATCTTACAGGCGCTTCAGGAGGAAGCATCAATAAAGTTTTAACTAATGTAAATCGGGTATTAAGTGAAGTTCAAAATGCTCCCCCAGCTTTACAATCTGCTATCGCAACTTCTTTGGCAAGCTCTTCAGAGGGTAAGGAAATTGTATTTAGTAAGGTTAGAAAAGGTCAAATATTTTCTCGTGTATTAATTGAGCCTAAAGTCAGTGAAAGGATGTTGTTAAATATTTCATCCAAGCAAAAAATTCAATACGATGAGTTAACCGCTAATGTGGAACCAGTAAATAACGAACGGAATAAGGCAATCAGTATGATGACTGGCTTATATAATACAAGCTCGAAAAATAATAGTTTGCCCTCATTAGATGAGGGGCATAAAATTTATGTTCAAAATTGTTCTCCTTGCCATAAAATTGGAGCTGAGGGAGGAAATATCGGACCGAATTTAGATGGCGTAAGTAAGTGGGGGCCTAATGCATTGGCTACAAAAATAATTGACCCCAACAGAAATATTTCTGAGGCCTTTAGAAATTATACTGTCAAGCTAAAAGATGGAAATGTTTTAGCAGGGTTATATCGCAGAGAAGAGGGGGCTATTGTTATATTTGCTGATGCAACTGGAAGAGAATTTTCAATCGCTAAAAATGATATAGCAGAACGTATTCCCTCCAAGGTTACGCTCATGCCGGATAATTTTAGAAATAGTCTTTCCCAAACTGATTTCAATGCGATCATAAATTATTTGATTAATCATAAATAATAGTTTCTTATGAATAAGCTATCCATCTATTGTACAATAATATTGACTATTGCAAATAGCTTTTGTTATAGTCAAGTCCAATTTAAAAAACATACGCTTACCAATGATTTTATCTCTGAAGGAGTAGCCGTTGGAGATGTCAACAAAGATGGTAAGTTAGATGTGCTAGCTGGACTATACTGGTTTGAAGCTCCGCATTGGAATAGGCATGAAATTGCACCCGGTAAAATCTATAACCCAGCAAAAGAATACAGTACTTCTTTTTTGAATTACAGCATGGATGTTAATCAAGATGGATGGATGGACCAGGTAATCATAGGTTACCCTGGCACGCCAGCTATATGGTATGAAAATCCAAAAAATAAGGAAGGGTATTGGAAAATGCATACCATTATGGATATAGGTGTAGGGAATGAGTCTGCTAGTTTTGTTGATATAAACGGCGATGGGCGTATAGATATTTTAGGTGCAGATGTTGCTGCTAAACAATTAGTATGGCTTAGTTCACCAGTAAAAAAGGGGGATACCACTTGGACTCGCTATCCAATTGGTGCACCCAATAGTGCTGGTACAGATAGGTATTCACATGGAATTGGTTTAGGTGATATTAATGGGGATAGCAGAAAAGATATAATTATAAAAGAGGGCTGGTGGGAAGCTCCTCTTGATAGAAAACAACCCAACTGGAATTTTCATTCGGCAAAGCTGGGAGAAAGTTGTTCTCAAATGTATGCCTATGATGTGAATGGCGATGGGCTCAATGATGTGATCAGTTCATCGGCACACCAGTATGGCATTTGGTGGCATGAGCAGGTGGTAGATGCTAAAAAAAACGTTTCATGGAAATTACACGAAATCAGTAAGGCTTTTTCCCAAACTCATGGACTGGCTTTGGCAGATATGAATGGAGATGGCAATGCTGACTTAATAACAGGTAAGCGTTTTTGGGCGCACAACGATACCAATATAGATCCTGGTGCACATGATCCAGCTGTAATCTATTGGTATGAATGTAAACCGGGTAAAGAGCCTGTTTGGATACCGCACCTAATTGATGATAATTCTGGAGCAGGCTTACATGTAGTTATTCAAGACATCAACAAAAATAAATTACCTGATATTGTTATTGCTAATAAAAAAGGAGTGTTCATTTTTGAACAATAAAAAAAATAATCCGCTATTTATAATCCTATAAAATAAATTTCAAGCTCCACCATTGCTGTATGTTGCGCTCAGCGCATTTCGAGGGGTATTCTCTTTTTAGTTCATCGCTAATTTTCACCCGATTTCTGTTGTCTATACGCTGTTTTCTAACGAGCCCATTGGCCCGATTCTTATTATTTTCCTTTTTTCGTAAAACAAAATGCTGATTTTGGTAGAATTGAAGCTCCTTTAACATTATTTTAACATTTGGTTTCAAAATTGGCGTTTTACATTTAATCTATTATTTAAACAATCCAATTAATTGGTTGTTATTAAATTGTTAATTAACCATTCACCAAAACTAAAAACGTAACTATGAGAAGAGTACTCTCGATTTTCATCTGCACGGTTTTGGCGTGTTCTTCCGTATTAGCCCAAAACAGGACTATTACCGGAAAAATAAGCGACGAGACCGGCAAATCGTTGGAAGGCGCTTCTGTTCAGGCGAAGGGATCCAAAACTGCTGTATTATCTAAGGCAGACGGATCTTTCTCTATTCAGGTAGCCCAGAATACGAAAACACTTGTTGTATCCTATGTAGGATCCGAAACAGTCCAAATTTCTTTAAGCGGTCAATCCGTTTATAGTGCTTCCCTCAAGAAAAAACAAGATCCGCTAGAAGAAGTAGTGGTAACCGGTTATCAAACCCGTAAAAAAAGGGATGAATCTGGTGCTATTTCAACTATTAAAGCTGCCCAAATTGAAAACAGGCCCAACGCATCCTTAGATAAGGCCCTTCAAGGTCAAGCTGCGGGTGTATTGGTTCAAGCAGCCAATGGTTTACCAGGAGGCGCCATCAACGTGCGTATCCGTGGCCAGGGCTCTTATCTAGCTGGTAATGATCCGCTATATATTGTAGATGGTGTTCAGATCAACACCCGTTCAGATGGTAACTTTACCCAGAATAACCCGCTGGCTTTCTTAAATCCAGATGATATTGAATCAATCGATATCTTAAAAGATGCAGCTTCCGCTTCCATCTATGGTTCTAACGCTGCCAATGGTGTAGTGATTATCACTACTAAAAAAGGTAAAGCCGGACAAACCAAATTTATTGCCAACGCTTACGCGGGTTCAGTGCAAATGATGAAAAAGCTTGAAATGTCTAATTCTCACGAATATTTCAAGATGAGGGCTGAGGCTTATGGTAACGCTAACAATTTGCCATGGAATAATTTGGCAGTATTGCAAACGGTACTAAATGAATTGCGTGTACCAAATGCTGCTACACTTACCCAAGATCAAGCTTTGACTATCGGTCTTACCCACTTGGATACTTACGACTGGCAAGATGCGGCATTCCGTAATGGTTCTATACAGAACTATGAGTTGAGTGCAAGTGGTGGTAACGATAAAACTACTTTCCGTATTGCTAGTAACTACTCTTCTCAGGAAGCTAATATTACCAAAGCCGACTTTAAAAGAGCAGGAACACGTTTTGATATTCAAAACAAAGCGACTGATCGTTTGACATTGGGTTCTTCTATCAACTTGAGCACTTTCAATCAGAATAACCCTTTTGCAACTAGTGGTTCTTTTTTAGGAAACCCTGCTTTCTCTGCAGCCGGCTTAATTCCAGTGAATCCAATTTACAATCCTAATGGAACTTATTATGGTGTTCCTGGTCAAACACCTGCCAACTTGATTGGTACTTTGAACCAAAACATCATTCAAGTAAATGACCTTAATAGTGGTTATCAGCGTACCAATCAAATGGTTGGTAATGTTAATTTGGATTATAAAATCAATAACTGGTTGGTTTTCAAAACCTTAGTGGGTATGGACTATCGTCTAACTCAAGGTAAAAACGTACGTGATTCAAGAACTCCCGATGGTTTTAACTTTAAAGGAAACGTAAACGTTCAAAGCAACTGGAACACCAACGTAAATACTTACCAAACCTTGAATTTCAACAAGACATTTGGTACCAAACATCGTTTGGATGGATTGGTTGGTTTTGAAATGAGAAGAGAAAATAACGAAAGTATTACTGCTAATGGTCAGGGTTTCCCAACCTATCAGTTTACTTCATTGAACAATGCCGCTACACCTGCTTCAGTTGGTGAGTTTTATACTGGTTTCCGCAGAAACGGTGTATTTGGTAAAGTTAACTATGGTTTTGACAGAAAATACTTAATTTCTGTTACTTTCCGCCGTGATGGTTCTTCTAGATTTGGTTCTGGTAACCAATACGGTATTTTTGGTGGAGTTTCTGGTGCTTGGAATATTGACCAAGAGAATTTCTTGAAAAATTCAAAAGTCATCAGTTCTCTTAAATTGCGTGCTAGCTACGGTAGTACCGGTGGTGACCAGATTGGCAACTTTGATGCCCTTGGTTTATATGGTGGTGGCGGTATCTACAATGGTGGATCCGGTATCTCTTACTCTCAGTTGGCTAACCCTAACTTGAAATGGGAAAGAAACATTACTACTAACCTAGGTCTTGACTTTGGCTTATTCGGCAACCGTGTAACTGGTAGCTTAGAAGTATATAATAAAGAAACTAGAGACTTGTTAATTTCTCAACCAGTTCAAACCTCTACTGGATTTAGTTCCATTACCTCTAACGTAGGTAGATTAACCAATAAGGGTATTGAATTAACTTTGGGTGGTGATCTTATCAAGGCAACCAAGCCAGGTGGATTTAGCTGGAATACAGCCTTCACCTTTGCATACAATGAAAACAAAGTACAAGAACTCTATGGTGGTTTAAAAATTCTTCCTGGAGACAACTCTGTTCAAGTTGGTCAACCTTTGGGTGTATTGTTTACACAGAAATTTGCTGGTGTAAACCCTGCTACTGGAAGACCAATGTGGTACGATACTTTAGGAAATTTAACTTACCAAGTATTGGCTAAAGACCGTAAGATTATTGGTCCTCAAAACATTCCTTTATACCAAGGTGGTTTGAGAAACAGTCTTACTTACAAAAATTTCACACTTGATTTCTTCTTCCAATATGAATACGGTAGATATACTTCTGATGGACAAGCTAACTTCATGATGGAGAATATTGCTCGTATCAATGTATTAAAGGAAGCATATGATAATAGATGGACTACACCAGGACAGATTACTTTCTTTCCTCGTTATCATGTCTCAGGTACAGAATCAAAAGGTTCAAGTGCTCAGAGTGGAAGCAGAACTTTCTTCAAGGCTAATTATGTTCGTTTGAAAAACGTATCGCTGAACTATAACTTGTCTCCTTCTATTTTGAAGAAAAGTGGTTTGAGCAGTGTACGTTTTTATGTTCAAGGCACCAACCTCTGGACTGCAAGCGATTGGTTTAGCTATGACATTGAATTCGTAGGGTCAGCCACCGGTATTGTTCCTCAAACGAAGAACTACACCGCGGGTGTTCAAGTTGGATTCTAATATTAACAACACAAACGAATAAAATATGAACAATAAAATAATATTTAAAACAGGATTGGCGCTTGCTTCCTTGCTGTTTGTTTTTTCCAGTTGCAAAAAACAATTGGAGATTGAACCAAGGCAATCCATAGAAGCAACCACTGCGCTTTCTTCAAAAGATGCTATTGATGCATCTATCGCTTCTATTTATGCTACTTATAAATCTGCCCGTTTATATGGCAGAGATTTGATAGCAATCCCAGAAGTATTGGCTGACAATGGTTTTGCCACCAACAAATCAGGAAGGTTATTAAATGAGGCCAACAATGTGCAAGGTGCACATTTTACTGGCTCAATATGGTCTGGGGCCTATGCAGCCATCAACCAAATCAACAATACAATTGCCGCAATCAATACCGGTGGTATTTCTCCAACACCTGTAAAAGCAGATTTAGATCGTTGGATGGGTCAATTGTTATTCCTAAGAGGACTATTTTACTTTAACCTAGTAGAGGTGTATAGTTATATTCCTGGTGCAGAAGTAGCTGCTAATGATAAAGGTGGTGTGCCACTAACCATTACAGGTATTGCTACTTCTAGTGCTGCCTTGGCATGGAAGCCTTCTAGAGCTCCTTTGGCCGATGTATATGCGCAGATTGTAAAAGACCTGGTTGATGCTGAATCTAAATTGACATTCCCTGGATTAGGTGTAAACCTTGCCAACAAAGCTGCTGCTCAAGCATTATTGTCTCGTGTTTACTTGTACAATAAAAACTATACTGAATCTAAAAAATGGTCTGATGCCGTAATTACCTTAGCTAGTACCAGATTGGCTACTACTTCCAATTATGTAACTCAGTGGAGAGGCGAAACCCATGGTGAAACTTTGTTCCAAATCCGTTTTGCAACTCCAGCAGAAAATATTGGTGTAAACGAATCATTACAAACTTCCTTTACTACCTTAGTTACTCCTGGTAACCAAGCAATTTCTGGTGGATTTGGTGATGTTGTTCCAACGATCAGTATGTTGAATGACTTAGGTATTACACTATCAGGAGGTAACACTACTTCAGTGTTTGCTTTGAACCATACTGTTGCTTCAAGGTCTACCGACGTTCGTAACTTATTGTTTGAACCAGGCACTCCCGGTAGAGGTAATATTAAAGTGGAGTGTACCAAGTACATTGGAAAAAATGGTACCATCAATTTGGATAATATTCCTGTTTTGCGCATTTCTGAAGCATTGTTAAACCGTGCTGAAGCACGTGCTACTGCTGGTTCACCTGTATTGGATCTGGCTGGCGCTTTGACAGATCTAAAATCTATCAAAAGCAGAAGGTATACAGACTATTCTGGCTCTGCCCAAGAAGCTGATGATAACGCCATGACACAATCGCAATTGTTGGAAGAGATTTTGCGTCAACGCAGAATTGAATTTGCCTTTGAAGGACACCGTTTCTTTGACATGAAGCGTTTGGGTAGGGATTTGTCAAAAGGACCTCATTATAATAATGTGGCCTTCACAGATATCCGTATTCTTCCTCCACTTCCACAAAGTGAAATTGATGGAAACCCGAATTTGAAACAAAATGTTGGATATTAAAATATAGAAACATGAAAAAAATACTCACATCCTCCATATTGTTGTGCATCTTGTTCCTGACTGGTTGCGTTAAGAATGAACTTACCGTGTTTACTAGTTCAGTTGTTGAATTTGATGCCGCTTCATGGAATGCAAATGCTGCCGGTCGTACCTATCCAATGATGACCCGCGTACCTACTTTTAATGCAGCAACACCATCTAGTCAGCCTGCTTTGACAAGGGCTACTGGTAGTGTAACCTTGCGCGTAAATTTAGTAGGCGCTCAGAGCAACACACCTATTAATTTTAACATTGCAGTTGTAGCTGGCGAGACCACAGCCGTTGATGGCACTCATTATTCAGCTATCACTGGAAGTGGAACAATTCCTGCCAATAGCAGTTTTGGAACAGTAACGATCCAATTACTCAATTCAGGAGTGGCTTCATCAACTCCAAGAGATTTGGTTTTGGAATTGGTGGGCAATGCAACCACCAAAGCTAGTGTAAACTACTCCAAAGTTGGTTTGAGGATTTCTCAACTATAATGTAGCAAATTACTATGCTGATATAGCCGCCCTTCTATTGAAGGGCGGCTTTTTTATGCAACATCAACCTGTGGTTTACAAAAAAAATATTGATGAGATTGAGCATACTTTACCTGATCTTTTCTCAAAAATTCGTAAGCGCCTTTTCTGC
>CAJBKH010000343.1 GCA_903953615.1 uncultured Bacteroidota bacterium | reverse complement strand
TACAACATTCCATATGGCGCAGTGAATACTTACTATTGGAACTTAGATGGCATATTTAAAAAGGCTAGCATCGATACTTTTAAAAGTTATAGTGATACAGGTATAAAAAGCCTATCATTTATTGCCGAAAGTTTTAATCAATGTAGAGATACCTCTTCTCTAAAAATATATTTACAACCAAAACCTAAAGCATTGTTTAGCATCAATGATTCCGGTCAATGCGAGAATGACAATCTTTTCAGATTCACAAATAGCAGTCAGTTTGCCTTTGGCAACTTAACTTACAAATGGAATTTTGGAGATGGCAATACTTCAATCCAAACAAATCCGCAAAATAAATACGGACAACATGATACGTTGACAGTGCGCTTAATTGCCTCCACCAATGTAAATTGCAAAGACACTGCCCTTCGCACCGTTATTGTGTATCCTAAACCATTGCCGCAATTTAATCTTAGTGACTCTGATCAATGTTTAGATGGCAACAAATTTATTTTCAACAATAGCAGTCGCATTTCAAGTGGCAACATTACCTACCTGTGGCAAACTGGCGATGGCTACCAGGCGACACAGATGAACAATGGGCATATTTATGCGAAAGAAGGCACTTACATAATAAAGCTGCACGCAACATCTGATTTTGGTTGCATTGATTCTATCCAACATTTTGCGACTGTTCATCCAGAGCCTAAGGCCGATTTTAGTATCAACAATTTAAAACAATGTCAAAACAATCAGCAATTTGTTTTCACAAATAAAAGTCAATACACTTTTGGCACTTTAAGCTATGTTTGGCGCATGGGAGATGCCAATCAAGTGTTTACAAAAGATGTCAATTACCAGTATGCTTCGCATGGTTTAAAAACCATAGAACTAAAAGTGATGACAGATAAATTATGTAGTGATAGTATTAGCAAACAAGTGCGTGTGTATGCAAAACCAATTGTTGCCTATGCCATCAATGATACTGACCAGTGTGTGAACAATCAGAATTTACAATTCAAAACGACGACTACAATTGCGGAAGGCAGTATTAAAAAACATTATTGGAATTTTGGAAATGGCGTAAAAGACAGCGGCTTGGTTGTAAGTCATTATTTCCAATACACCCAATTGTTTGTTGTTACACATGTTGCCATTAGCGATAGTTTATGTATTGACAGTGTAAAGAAAAACATCCGTATTTATACAAAACCAAACGCAGCGTTTAATATTAACGATACATCGCAGTGCTTAAAAAACAACAATTATGTATTAAGTGATGCTTCGGTAGACATTAGCGGTATAAAAGATTATTTGTGGAATATTGATTCAAAAAGAGTCGCATTTACATCAATTGTGAACCACCAATTCATTGATACAGGCTACAAGAAAATTAGCTTAACAATTACTTCAAATAATGGTTGCAGAGACACAACCGAGCGTCAGGTTTATGTAAAACGTCAACCAGATGCATCGTTTACGAAACTAGCACCTTTTTATTGTGTTAATGGCCCAATGGTGCCAATTATTCCTAAAGAAAAAGGCGGTCAATTTTTTGGCAAAAACATGATCAACGACCAATATGTACCAACCAAATTATGGCGCGATACTGTGACCTATAAAATTGTGATCAATGGTTGTTCAGATAGTGTCACCTATACCACGGAAGTGTTCCCACCACCTATTGTGAATTTAGGAAAGGATACAATTCTGTGTAAATTTGAATCGATCACTTTAAAAGCAAGTAATTGGAATTCTACTTATCAGTGGAGTAATACCTTCATGACGGATTCGATACAGAAAATCACCAAAGCGGGCACTTATATTGTAAAAGTTACTAGCGTTTGTGGATCGACCAATGATACAATTGTTGTTAATTTCCGCGACAACAATTGCAGATTCTTTATGCCATCTGCATTCACACCAAATGCCGACGATAGAAATGAATATTTTAAACCCGTGACCATCAATGTGCCAATATTAACCATGCGCATTTTCAACCGTTGGGGCGAAAAGATATACGAAGGTGATATAAATTCACCAGGTTGGGATGGCACCTTTAAAGGCGAACCAGTTCAGCAAGATGTATACTTATGGCAGGTTGAATACCGTTACCCTTTAGGCAATGGTTATATTAACCAATACGAAAACGGAACTTTAAATCTATTAAGATAGGAAAACTGAGTGAAGGTTTTAAATTTAAACCTTTATTAAATTGTAAGTGCAACTGAGTTGCTAACCCTTCGGGATTTCGTTTCGCTACGGTTCACCCCGAAGGGTTAGAGTTGAAAACATATTTTCGCATTACGACATGACGAAAAAATACAATCAGCTCACCCAATAGCACAGATACAAAATTGAAGCACTAATTAGAGCTGGAAAAAGACAATTTAAAATAGCCAATCTTATTGGTGTTTCCAAAAGTACAATTAGCAGAGAACTCCAGCGCAATATTCCCAAACGAGGGTCAGGGGCTTTAGTATATGTTGCTACTAAGGCTCAACATAAAACAAATTTAAGACATAAGCTCAAGCCAAAAAGACAGCTGTTTCACGATCAACTTAAAAAAGATATGTTATCAATGATGTAGCATTTAAGATATAGTCCTGAACTAATAAGTACTACATGGAAACTAAAGCATGTAGAAGATGTGAGTCATGAAACAATGTATCGTTTTATATGGACTTGCAAACACACTAATAAACGAATAATCAACCATTCAAAAATATCTACAAACTCCTTAAGCATGGGAGAAGAAAGCGTAGAAGAGGAAATTACAAGGATTCTAGAGGATTAATACCCAATAGAATTTCTATTGAAAAAAGACCAGCTATTGTCTCAAAAAGAAAAAGACTTGGCGACATTGAAGCGGACTTTATTATAGGAAAAAACCACAAATCTGCATTGCTCGTTACAATTGACAGAGCCTCACTAGTAACAACTATAAATAAGGTAAATGGGAGAGATGCGCTTCAAGTAAAAAATAAAATTATTCAACGCCTAAAAAGATATCAGAATGTAAAAACAATCACTTTTGACAATGACAAAGCCTTTGCATTACATCAAGAAATTGGAAAAATTCTAAATTGCAAAACCTATTTCACTAGACCTTATATATCAAAAGACAAAGGAACAATAGAAAACAGAAATGCTGTTATAAGACTATTTTTTCCTAAAAAAACAAACTTTAATAAAATCCATCAAAGCACGATAAAGTTTGTTGAAAACAAAATTAACAACAGACCTGTAAGAAAATTTAAATATTTAACTCCAAATCAAATAGCTTTGCAATTGAAAATATGAGTTGCACTTATTTGTTGAACTCAGCAATCAATCTCTTTACTAAATTTATGCTAAATGCACTAAAGCCAACCGGCAAGTCGTTAGGTAACTTACCGGATGCTTAGCCTTAGTGTGGTGTGCTCTTAAAAGGGGTACCTTATCAATAGAAACCCCTGCAATTCTTCAGTACACTTTTCGTTAAAAGAACTTTCCTCAAAAAAAAGATTAATTCATCAAGGTTATTCTATGTGTTGTTCTACCTTGTGTTGAAATCACAGTTACAAAATAGACACCCATGGCATTACCAGTTAAGTCAATTTGATTGGTGTATGCTGCGTTGTAGATCATTTTCCCTTCTGCGTTTGTAATCAGTACTTGCAAACCAATTGCATTATCTAACTGTATGGTAAGTGGACCAATGGTTGGATTTGGAAAAACATGTATACTTGAAATGTTATTGATGGCAAGAATGTTTGTTGATTTAAAAGACTTACAAATGAAGGATTCCGAGAATGCTGTACAAGTACCATTTGAAATTCTAACAGTGTAATCTCCATTTTCTGTCATTGTATGTTGATGTTTTGTAGCGCCTGGAATTTCAATACCATTCAAATACCATTGAACGCCAGTTTTCACATTACAAGTTAATGTATTCTGGTTAACTGTAATTATTGGTGTATTAGGTAATGGATTTACAACCACAGTTATTGGATCGGACGTATTTGAACATTGATTATAATCGGTAATTGTTACAGTGTAAATACCAGGAGCATCTACCAAGATATTTTGGACTTGTTCATTATTATTCCATAGATAGGCAGCCGATACATTCGCACTTAACACCACCGAACCACCTTCGCAAAAAGCCGTTGGCCCATCTGGTGTAATTATTACTTTTGGTAAGCTGTTTACTTTTATTGTTATTGGATATGAGATTGCTTTACAGCCGTTGTTATCTGTTACCAAAACTGCGTAAACCCCTGCATCACCAATACTTATTTCGGGCTTCATCGACCTATTATTCCATACATAAGCACTGTAGGTGCCAACGGACAATTTAACCGAGTCTCCATCACAAATTTCTGACGATTTATTAGTTGCGATTGTAGGCCTAACTGGTAAAGCATTCACTTTAACAGTCGTTGGCAATGAGCTAGCAGAGCAGCCATTTGAATCGACAGTTGTAACGACCAATATACCATTTGACTTAACAACAACTGAAGCATTTACAGATAACGAATTCCAAGTATATTGATTTGCTATCGAACTTTTTAGAATCACTGAATCGCCTTGACAAAATGTGGCAGAGCTCAAAGGTGTAACAATTGGCACAATCGGTTTATTGATTCGCACCTTAATATTTTTAGCAGTCGCAAAACATCCATTTGCATCTGTAACTTTAACATTATACAAGCCAGATTTTTTTACAATTAATTGTTGACTTGTTGCACCAGTGTTCCAAAGGTACGATTGCCCATCATTAGAAGTTAAAATCACTGAATCGCCATCGCATAAAATCGGTGAATGTTGTAATGTAATTTCCGCTAATGGCAACTGGTTCACTTGCACAAGAGTGGTGTTCGATTTTGATGAACAGCCATTTACATCGGTTATAAAGACATCAAATTGTCCACTATTTTTTACCACTATTGAAGCAGTTGTTGCTTTTGAATTCCATAAGAAGCTTTTGGCGCTGCTTGAAGTTAAAGTTACCGAATCGCCTTCACAAAAAGTTGTAGAACCATTTGCAGTAATTGTAGCCATCGGTAACGGATTAACCTGCACAATGTTATTACTTGATGTTGCAGAACAACTATTTTGATCAGTAACGGTAACATTGTAAAATCCGCTTACTTTTATTTTGACATTAGCTGTTTTTTCGCCATTGCTCCATAAATACGTATTTGCAGTATTGGCGGTTAATATCACTGAATCGCCATCACAAAATGTTTGAGCGCCGCTAGCTGTAATAATCGCCACTGGCAATGCGTTTACATTTACAGCAATTGATTTTGAGGTATTTGAGCAACTATTATTATCTGTAATTTTAACTGAAAAACTACCGCTAGCTTTTGCTTTTACGCTTTGGGTCGTTGCACCATCGTTCCATAGGTACGTATTTGCAGCACTCGATGTTAAGATTACTGAATCACCATAACAAAAAGTAGTTACACCACTTGCAGCAATCAACGCATTTGGCAAAGCATTGACTGTAACATTAGAAGTAGCAGATGTATTGAAACAAGCATTGTTATCTGTGATTTTTACAGAGAAACTACCACTTGCTTTTACTTTAATACTTTGGGTAGTTGCACCGGTGTTCCATAAATAGGCATTGGCAGCAGTGGCCGTCAATATCACTGAATCGCCTTGGCAGAATGTTTTTGATCCACTCGCAGCAATTGATACAGATGGCAAGGCATTTACTGTTACACTAGTTAATGTAGATGTATTTGAACAGGCATTGTTATCTGTGATTTTTACAGAGAAACTACCGCTAGCTTTTACTTTTACACTTTGGGTAGTTGCTCCATTGTTCCATAAATAAGCATTGGCAGAGCTCGCAGTTAATGTTACTGAATCACCTTGGCAGAATGTTTTTGATCCACTCGCAGAAACTGATACAGATGGCAAAGCATTTACTGTTATGCTAGTTGATGAAGAGGTATTTGAGCAACTATTGTTATCTGTAATTTT
>CAJBKH010000342.1 GCA_903953615.1 uncultured Bacteroidota bacterium | reverse complement strand
GTGCAAATGATTAAACAAGCCTAATTGGTTTGTTGGATTACACTGTATTTTACTAATACAATTCCCTTAACAAAGAAAAAATCCGTCAATACCAATTGGCGGATTTTTTTTATGGATAACAATGGGTTAGAATACACCCATTCGCTCCTACACAATGGAGTCCAACTTTATGCCTGCAATTAACTACCTTTGCACCTACCATTGGCAGATAAAATAGACATACGCAGTATCCCCATTGCCGAGCTCATTACACAATTTGAGACCGCTGGACAGAAAGCATTCCGTGCAAAACAAGTACATGAATGGCTTTGGAAAAAAGGCGCCCGCTCATTCGACGAAATGACCAACCTTTCTCTGGAATTTAGAAATTGGTTGGACGAACAATACACCCTGCATTTGGTGAGCATCTTCGCTACCCAAACCAGTACCGACGGTACCATTAAATTAGCACTCAAACTCCACGATGACGCCATTGTTGAAGGGGTCTTAATTCCTACCGAAAAAAGAATGACCGCCTGTGTGAGCAGTCAAGTAGGTTGTAGTTTAAGTTGTAAATTTTGTGCCACTGGTTTTCTAAAACGCATGCGCAATTTAGAAGCCTCAGAAATTTACGACCAAGTGTTATTGATTCATCAATTAGCACTTAAAACGTATAACATACCTCTTACCAATATTGTATTCATGGGCATGGGCGAACCATTGTTGAATTACAACAATGTATTGAGTAGTATCGATAAGATTACCTCTCCAGAAGGTTTGGGCATGTCGCCACACCGCATTACGGTATCAACTGCAGGTATTGCCAAGATGATAAAAAAATTGGCCGATGATGAAGTGCGTTTTAATTTAGCGCTATCATTGCACGCCGCGACGAACGAAAAACGCAGTGCCATTATGCCGATTAATGATTCGAATCCTTTAGAAGATTTAACCGAAGCGCTTCAATATTTTTATAGAAAAACCCGCAATAAAATCACCTTAGAATACGCGGTAATGAACGATACCAACGATGGTACAGCAGAAGCCGACGAGTTAATTAAATTTGCCAAGAAAGTACATTGCAAAGTGAATTTAATTGAATACAATGCCATCGATTTAGCCGATTATAAAAGCAGTGATAAAGACAAGATAGCACAATTTGCCGAACGTGTAGAAGCCAAAGGCATCGTAGTGAACATACGGAGAAGCCGTGGCAAAGACATCGATGCCGCCTGCGGACAGCTAGCGAACAAAGTATAGACATCCTTCGACAGGCTCAGGATGACAGACAGAAAACAAGGTCATGATTTATCATGACCCGGACAACATAAAAAAAATAAAAACCAAAAACAACCCATGTCCCATAAAGCAGGATTTGTAAACATTATAGGAAAGCCTAATGCAGGCAAAAGCACCTTGAGCAATGCCTTGATAGGCGAGCAATTGAGCATTATTACCCCTAAGGCGAGTACCACCCGTCACCGAATCAAAGGCATTATCAATACCGATGAATACCAACTGATATTATCGGATACCCCTGGTATTATCGATCCAGCCTACAAGCTGCACGATAGCATGATGACAGCCGTAAAGGAAAGTGTTGAAGATGCAGATTTACTAATTGTATTGGTAGATGTAACCAATGCCGACTTGACTGAAGACCATTTGGCCCTCATCGCAAAAGCCACTTGCCCAGTAATATTAATAGTCAACAAAGTTGACCTTTCTACACCTGAAAAAGTGGTGGAAGTAATGGCTGAGTTGAAAGAGAAGATAAAACCAGTAGAAGTATTTGCCCTCTCAATCCTTACTGGCTTGAACGTTGAATCTTTGATTAAAACAATGGCTACTTATTTACCTGAGCATGAGGCTTATTTTCCTAAGGACCAACTCACAGATCGCAATACCCGTTTCTTTGTATCGGAGATGATACGCGAGAAAATCTTTAAGCACTACGAACAAGAAATTCCTTATAGCACCGAGGTGATTGTTCACGACTATAAAGAAGAACCCAAGATTGATAAAATATATGCCTTTATTATCGTTGAGCGCGACTCACAAAAAGGCATTATCATAGGCAAAAATGGAGAAGGCATAAAACGCATAGGCACCGAAGCCCGCAAAGACATAGAAGCCTTCGTTCAGAAAAAAGTATTCCTCGACCTAAGGGTAAAAGTTGAAGAAAACTGGCGCAAAGACGATTTGAAATTGAAGCACTGGGGTTACATAGATTAACCAATTTGATGATTTATTAATATTCTTAATTGTCTTTTAAAGGCATTAATGAAACTTCGTTTTGATAATGGGCGTCTCGGGTTAGCTAAAAGTTGTGAACCTTAGTATGCATTAAAGTTTACAATTAATGTATAATCTGTACTAACAAAGTAAATT
>CAJBKH010000341.1 GCA_903953615.1 uncultured Bacteroidota bacterium | reverse complement strand
TATTATAACAGGTTTTATAAGGTCCCTGTTATTTATGGCTTTAAAAGTTCTAAATTTTAAAAATCTACCTGATTCTAAAGTTTCACGCCCATTTCAGTTAATAAATTATCTGCATGGTTCAAATACTTCATGGTAAATAAAACATAGCGAATGTCAACGGCAATACTTCTACTGTAATCAGCATTCCAACTGTAATCATTTAAAGTAGCAGTATAAGCTCTGTCGAAATTAACGCCCACTAAATTGCCATTGGCATCCATCACCGGACTGCCACTATTGCCGCCTGTTGTATCTAAATTATAAAGCATACAAACCACCAAATCATTCGTGGTTGGATCTAGCAATTCTGATGCAATTACTTCGGTTTTTAATAGGTCGCGCACCGGGGTAGATAATCTATAATCTACATTGTCGGTAGCATTCTTGTCGAATATTTCTTTGCGGTGTGTGTAGGGCTCTCTATGTTTGTTCAAACCTTCTTTATAGCCACTGATATAACCATAGGTAAAACGCAAAGTGCTATTGGCATCGGGTACAAATTTCTTTTTGCCGTATTTCAATTTGGCATCTAATAACAAAGGCAATTGGTCATCTAACAAATCATTCATTTTGGTTTGAGATTCCGATAGTTGAATTAATTCTGGTCGCATTTGCGCTGCAAGTAGACTCATCTGAGACTTGTTTTTGTAAACCAACCATGGCACACTATCCAACATTTTGTAAAGCATAGCAGGTTCATCATAATAACTTTCTTTAAACGCTTTGATGGTCCATTTGGCTGGGTCCTTCATTTTTTTCAAAGAATTTATGCTAGCTGCTTGCGGTAAATTATGACCTCTTTTTACCAATTCACCTAAAATGGCTTCATCCAATTCTCTATCGGCTATGCGGTATTTTTCTTTCAATACTTTAGTGACATCTGTTTTCCATTTGGTCCAAAATAGGGTGTCACTTGGCTTTGGTAATTTGCCTTTTGGCAATTTTTCTTTTGGTATTTTATTCGCTTCAATGATTAATGCTGCAGTATAAGTGCCACAGTCGTTATTGAAACGGTTCAATAATAAATCATGTTGGGCCGAAGCCAAACGTTTGCTGTACAAGCTATCGATAATGGTGAAAAAACGGGTGTCTTGCTTGCCAGTCATTTGGTTTTGCAATCGCTCTTGCTCATCTTTTTTAGTGTCTAACAAGCCTGTCTCTTTTAAGCCATGCATTTTGCCTTCAAAGTTCTTTTTTGTATTGGCCAAACTTTTAATAGTACCAGCCAATCTTAGATAGCGGTCTCTATCGGTTTTGCCCAATTCTTCCATTTTATTTATCCGCCAACCATACCACTCACTGATAAATGGCAAGACAAATTCTTGTTGGTATTCCAAAAACTGCCATGGCTCATGGCGATAGGTAGTGCCAGGGTAACCCAAAATAAATACCAAGTCTTTTTCTTTGGTGCCTTTTGGATTAATGGTTAAGTGCTTTTTAGGAACATAAGGTACGTTATCGGCACTGTAATCTGCTGGTTTGCCATCTTTGCCTACATAGGCTCTTACAAAGCTAAAATCACCTGTGTGTTTTGGCCATTCCCAATTGTCGGTTTCGCCACCAAACTCACCAATGGTGCGAGGCGGTACGTATACCAAACGAACATCTTTGAGGGTTTGGTAACGGAACAAGGTATAACTATACCCCACAAACATTTCACTAATTTCAATGGTCATGTCTGGATGTTTGGCCTGTTCTACACTTCTAATTAACTCTATATTCTGTGCAATAACTTCTCCTTTTTTCGCTGGTGTCATATCGGGCTTAACACCATCTAATACGCTAGAACTAACATCTTCATAGCTCTTGGTAATACGGCAAGTCAATCCAATTTTCAACTCTTTGGTTTTATCTGCGGCATAAAAACCGTTTTCTAAATAATCATTGTCTTTATTACTGACGCCTGCCACCGATCCGAAAACACAGTGATGATTGGTAACAATAAGGCCTTCTGCAGAAACAAATGAACCCGTGCAGCCACCTAGTCGCACCAAGGCGTCGGTAAGTGCTACACCATCGGGATTGTAGACATCGGTTTGAGAGATATTGAACCCTGCTGCTTTAAAATCAACTTGATTCAACTGACTGAGTGGAAACATGCCTTCGTCGGTTTTGTGCGACTGAAGCAAAAGGGCAAAAACAAATACGGGAACTGCTTTCTTAATTAATTGTAACATTTTTTTTAGTGGAAATAACTGGCTTGTATAAATTCGTCTAATTCTTTGATTTCTTTCTGGGCGTGACTGAGGTCTTGGCGACTGCCTTCCCAACGCACGGCACCTTTGTACATAAATAGAATATGATCCCCAATGTCAAATACAGTCTTCATGTCGTGACTGTTCACTATATTAGTGATGCCATATTCTTTTGTAATCTCGTCAATCAGGGCATCTATGAGGCGCGAGGTGATAGGGTCGAGACCGCTATTGGGTTCGTCGCAAAATAAATATTTTATATCCAAAGCAATCGCACGGGCAATTCCGACTCGCTTTTTCATGCCTCCACTAATTTCACTGGGATATTTGTTATTTATATTCTCTAGGTTAACACGCTGCAAACAAAAGTTTACACGGTCGCGTCTTTCAGCCATAGTCATTTTGCTGAACATGCGCAATGGGAATTCAATGTTTTGCTCAATAGTAAGTGAATCGAATAGGGCAGTACCTTGGAATAACATGCCTATCTCTCTTCTAACTTCTCGCAGTTGTTGCTCGTCGAGCGAAAGCATATCGCGTTTGTCAAATTCAATCTGCCCACTTTCTGGATGCAAGAGGCCGACCATGCATTTCATCATCACACTTTTGCCACCTCCACTAGCGCCAATAATAAGATTGTTTTTACCACTCAAAAATTGCGCATTGATATCGAACAAAACTTGTTTGTCATCAAAACTTTTATTGATATTTATTAATTCAATCATCTCTATTACAATAATAATTCGGCCAATAAATAATCAAAAAACAAAATAAGTACCGAGCTATAAACAACTGCTTTGGTGCTGCTTTCTCCAACTTCTAAAGCGCCACCCTTTGTAAAATAACCTTGGTAACTGCTCACAGATGTAATGATAAAAGCAAATGTAAAAGCCTTAATCATGCTAAAAAACAAAGTAAAACCTTTGAAAGTTGACTGCGCACCAACCACAAATTGTTCATGTGTTAATATACCTGATAATTCACCCGCCACATAACCGCCATAAATACTCAAGGTTATAGCTATGATATTTAAAATAGGGATCATAATAATACCCGCTAAAATTTTAGGTAATGCTAAATAACCTGGTGCGTTAATGCCCATTACTTCTAACGCATCAATTTGTTCACTAATGCGCATATTGCCAATTTCAGAAGAAATATGAGCGCCCACCTTACCAGACAAAACAAGACAAGTAATTGTAGGACCTAATTCTAACATGGTACTATCCGATACGATGGTGCCAATGACAGTTTTTGAAATTAATCCACTAACCAATTGATAAGCTGTTTGAACTGTTGTAACAGCACCGATAAATAGCGAAGTAATCGCAACAATAGCCAATGAACCAATGCCGATTTTTGTCATCTCATCGAACAAGCGCTGAAAAAAAACATTCATTTTTTCAGGCCTATACAGCATGCTCCTTAAGAATATGAGGTACCTTCCAAAATGATAAAAGAAACTTAAATTCATTTATGTTAAAAAAGGGTGTAAATATACTGCAAAGGAACCTTATTTTTGAAACATGCAAAAAATTGCTGTAGTAACAGGTGGTTCGAAGGGCATTGGCCTTGCGATAGTAGAAAAATTATTAAACGAAAACTATAAGGTTTTCACAGTGTCGAGAACAGAAGGTGAATTGTTGCCATTAAAACAAAAGTTCGGAAACCAATTGGATATTAGTTTACTCGATTTGAGTATACAGAGTAACGTAAAAGTTTTTTCCGATAAGCTAATCTCCTCGGTTACCGAAATCGACATTTTAGTGAACAATGCTGGTGTATTTTTGCCTGGAAGCATTCACGAAGAAGCGGAGGGTAATTTTGAATTACAAATGCAGTTAAATGTAGCCGCACCTTATCATTTAACAAGGGCCTTATTGCCACTCATGATTGCGAAAAGAAGTGGTTATATTTTTAACATGTGCTCTACAGCAAGCATAGTGCCTTATGTCAATGGCGGAAGTTATTGCATTAGCAAACATGCACTCTTAGGGTTTTCTAAGGTGTTGAGACAAGAATTAATGCCTTACCAAATTAGTGTTTCAAGTATCCTGCCCGGGGCTACTTTAACAGATAGTTGGGCCGGTACAGATTTGCCTGAAAATAGATTCATGAAAGCCAGTGATATTGCCGAAACCCTTTGGTTCGCAATTGCCAACAGAGAGCGTATGGTAATGGAAGAAATTTTAATCCGTCCAATGGGAGGCGATTTATGACGTCTTAATGACAAATAAATTTTTGTTCTGTGTAATTAAATTATCATTTTTTTATTACCTTTGAAAATTAATTATAAAATTTTATATCATGAAAAAAGTATTATTATTCGTACTCGTGCTAACAGCCTTAAAAGCTACTGCGCAAGTGCCTACTCCAACTGTGATGACGGAGTCAAAAAACAATTCACTATTTCAAACAACTAAAAAAAGTAACCTAACTATAAAAAGAGCTGCTGCTGAAGGTTGGTTTGATCCTGCAGAAGCATCTGCTGCTTTTAACTCTTTCCCTTTGGATTTTACTTCAGGTAACTTAAATGTAAATGCAGTTTGGGCTGATAGCGCAATCTATTTTGCTTACACAGATGGTTATAACGGTCCTCAAACGATGGGTGCTGGTATGATTTTCGATCCAAGAAATCCAATTTATGCTGGTGCTCCTTATAACACCACTAAATACACAACTTATATTGTGGATTCAATCGAGTTGAACTACTTATATACTAGAAAAAACATGGATCCAAATATTTTGGATAAAGTTAATTTCTATGCATTCAAAAATACCGATATGTTTCATTATTTAGCTGAGCCATTTGCTACAGTTGGATATGATAAAGTAAACAACATACCTACAGGTACAGGTGTTAAAAAATTATACACCCAATCTTTAGGTGTATTGGATAGCAGCACTGGTGGTAACATCAGCTCAATGAAATTTGCTTGTAACGAAAAAGTTAATGGTAGCAATACCACTGGCGGTTCAAACTGGTTTGGTATCTACTTTAACTACGAGCCAGGTACAACTTACCCTAAAGTTGAGCCATTCGATACCGTTGGTTTCAATGGTAAAGATGTTTCAGGTAACAAACATAACAGATTCCAATACGTTGCTTGTACCGATCCTTCTGGTCCTAGCTCTTACCCTTCTGATACGTCGGGTACTTATAAAAGTCAATTTTCAAAAAGAATCTACAACAATGGTGTATTCGTAGTTGATTTTGTAAGATACTCAACTTTGGCTTCTCCAACTTTATACGGTTATTCTTGGACTAGAAACAACTTGCCAATTATCAGATTCCCTTATTTCAGATTCCACGTTACAACTAACAACTTAGCTGTTAAAAATTCTAGCAAAGAAGTGACTCTAGTTGAGGCATATCCTAACCCAGCTGCAGCTAACTCAGAAGTAGTTCTTTCTATGACTGCTAACAAAGCTACCACCGCAGTAATTACTGTTACAGATATGTCAGGTAAAGTTGTTAAAACAATTAACGCTGAAATCGTTGATGGTAAAAATAACATCACTATTTCTACCAATGCTTTAAGCAACGGTATGTATTTAGTTAATGTTGCTGGTGAAGGTTTCCAGTCTTCATCTAAATTAGTAATTGAATAATAAAACTTTTAATATAAAAAACGCCTTCAGTATTTCTGAAGGCGTTTTTTTTGCGCTTTTATTTAAGGGCTTAAACTATAAATTCAAAAAATACAGGATTAAGAAAAACCCCAATTGAATAAGATAAACAGGTAGCGATAATTTGTTAGGAGGGTATTTAATGGCACGAATAAATAAATATTGAATGATAATACCTGCCACCAACCATCCAATATAATTCTGCATTGGCACATGTCCACTGTTCCATTGCCAAAGACCATGTCTTATAGCAAATGGTTCTATAAAGAAATCCATCGCTACCATTAGAATGGCAGCAATTATATTCACCAAAAAAGCATCTTTCGCAATCATTTCTGCTATTTGGCGCGTAATGTAAATAATGGTAAGCCAATTAACCATCATCATCAAAGGGGTGTCCCAAAATGAATAACCCAAGGCGGGTCCATATTGATAGTAGCCGAAAATATAACCAGTTTTTACACCGATCACTTCAAGTAAATAGCCAATTAAAGCCACTAGAAGACCAGAAAAAACAAACGCTTTCGTCCATTTTTTGTGGTAGCAAAAAAGTACTATAAATGTAAAAAGTATGTTTACCCAAACCAAACGGTTCATAAGGGCAAGTGTTTGAGGTACGAAAAAACCAATTAAACCAACACAATGCACGATGACCAATAACCAGCCTGCACTTATAGGTTTTAGTTTTACATCTGCCATTTTTTAAGAAATTATTTTATTACAATATCAGTAATAGCATTGTACCCTAAAGCGTCATTAATCAATGAAACGGCTTTTTCTCTATTGTAAATAAATTCATTTTTTATAATAGATGAATTGAAGTATAACACGAGTTCGCTACCCTTAATATACATAGTGGTGGTATGTTGTGCAATTACTTTGCCCATCATTTCTTCCCATTTTTCTTTGATTGTGCTTTCGGTAATGCCTTTATTGATGCGTTTGTCGCTCATCAAATTTTGCAGTGCCTCTGCAATCGTAAATTGGTGATTGGGTTTGTTGCTCATAGAAATTGTATATAATTACAAGTCTACGAAATTGATACTTTTTAAAGCATTTTCAAAATGTTTTCTTACCCTTTCGGCATGTGTATCGGTAATAATAATTTGACCGAACTTTTCGGTGCTAATTAAATCAATTAATTGCTGTGCCCTTTGCTCGTCAATCTTCTCGAATAAATCATCCAATAAAAGAATAGGCGGGGTGTTTAAGACTTCTGTTAAATAGCTGTATTGGGCTAGTTTCAAAGCAATGATAAATGATTTGCTTTGTCCTTCTGAACCAAACTTTTTAAGAGGGTAGCCATCGATTTCAAAAACTAAATCGTCTTTGTGCACACCTTTCGAGGTGCGTTCAAGCGCTAAATCCTTGTCGGTACTTTCCCTTAAAAGTTGTTCAAATTCCTTTTCACTTAAATCAGATTCATAACGCAAGGCCACTGTTTCAGTGCCAGATGTAATGGCTTGATAGAAGGCATTAAAAAATTGATTGATTTTAACCAATACTGCAACGCGTTGTTCATAAATGTATTTACCAGCTGGTATTAATTTTGAATTGAAACTATCCAATAATATTTCGTCGAAATGGCGGTGCTGCGCAAATATTTTCAATTGTTTATTGCGTTGCTCTAAAACTTTATTGTATTCACTTAAACAGTTTAAATATACCCGATCGCATTGACTGATGCAGATGTCAATAAAGCGCCTACGGTCTTCGCTATGACCTAATACTAACTCAATATCGCTAGGTGTTATGATAACTGAATTGATCAATCCTATATGGTCTATCAGTTTTTCGTAAAATTTATCATTCTTTTTTAATTTTTTCTTTTTGCCAGATTCTATTTGCATTTGCAAATCGTATTGCTGTCCATTTGTAAAATCTGCATTCACAGCACAAAGGGTCTCACCATGTTTTATGAGTTGATAATCAATGGCATTGTAATAACTTTTACAAGTACTCAATAAATATATGGCATCTAAAACATTGGTTTTGCCAACGCCATTCTTGCCTGTAATACATGTAATATCTGCATTAAAGTCGATTTTTAATTCAGAATGGTTCTTGAAATTGTATAAAGATAGGTGGTTTATTCGCACTTGTTTGTTGGGGTAAGTTTTAATTATTACTTTTGCCAATCATTAATAAAAAATATGGCCAAGGCTGCAAAAATAAATTTTAATAAGGAAACATACCTCAAATGGTATGAAATAATGTTACTGGTTAGAAGATTTGAAGAAAAATCTGCCCAATTATACGGTCAACAAAAGATCAAAGGATTTTGTCACTTATACATCGGACAAGAGGCTATTGTGGCAGGTATGATTAGTGCCACCACGAAAGACGATAAATTTATAACCGCTTACCGCGACCACGGACACGCATTGGCACTTGGTGTTTCATCTAATGCTGTGATGGCCGAGTTGTATGGTAAAGCAACTGGTTGTACGTCTGGAAAAGGCGGTAGTATGCACATGTTTAGCAAGGAACACAATTTCCTTGGAGGTCATGGTATTGTAGGTGGTCAAATTCCACTCGGTGCAGGTATTGCTTTTGCCGAAAAATATTTAGGTACCACTAATCTTTGTGTGTGTTTTATGGGCGATGGAGCCGTGAGACAAGGTGCCTTGCACGAAGCCTTTAACATGGCCATGCTTTGGAAATTGCCAGTCATTTTTATTTGTGAGAACAACGATTATGCAATGGGTACCTCTGTTGAGCGTACAACCAATGTTCTTGATATCTATAAAATCGGTTCAGCATACGAAATGCCTTCTTTCCAAGTTGATGGCATGAAATGTGAAACTGTTCACGATGCTATTAAAGAAGCTGCAGATAGAGCGCGTAAAGGCGATGGACCTACCTTCCTAGAAATAAAAACTTACCGTTACCGTGGGCACAGTATGAGTGATCCAGCAACCTACCGTAGCAAAGACGAGGTAGCGCATTACAAAACACTCGATCCTTTGGAAACTACCAAAAATGCCATCTTGGAAAACAAAATGGCAACTGAAGCGGAGTTAGATGCTATAGAAGCGCGTATTATGGATGAGGTAAATGCCTCGGTAGAATTTGCTGAGAATTCACCGTATCCTGATGCTTCAGAGTTATATACCAATGTTTATGATGGAGAATATCCATACATAATGGATTAGATTAATTAAATTAATTTAACTATTTTCGCACACTTTTTAATATATTAACAGTCATTACATGAGCAACAACGAAGAAATAGAAGAACAATACACAGAACAAGAAGAATCGCCAAAAGGGCCCTCTTCAAGCAGTATGTTCGTAGATAAAATCAAAAATTGGCTTAACGGTCAAAATAAAACTTTGGTATATGGTGTGGTTGGCGTTATTGCCTTAACTGCCGGTATTGTAGCCTACCAATTTTTATACAAAATGCCAAAAGAGGAAAAAGGTTTAACTGCAATTTACAAAGCGCAAACCTTGTTCGATATGGATTCATTTTATACAGTAGCAAAAATGGCCCCTAAATTGGCTGATGAGTACAGTGGAACTAAAGCAGGTGACTTAGCAGCTTATATGGCTGGCACCTCTTTTCTTTACACTGGAGAGTACAAAAAGGCTTTAGAATATCTTGAGAAAGTTGGTTTTTCTGATAAAGTAATGAGCACGCAAGTGGTTGGTTTATTAGGTGATGCTTACGTTGAAAACAAAGATTTAGAAAAAGCTTTAAGTCAGTATACCAAAGCGGCTAAAGGTGCAACTACCGAATTTACCGCTGTTTGGTGGTGCAGAAAAGCTGCCCGTGTGCATGAGAAAAGAGATGAGTGGAAAGAGGCTTTGGATATTTACAACAAATTGAAAAAGGAATACAAAGATGCAGAAGGCAATAATGATATTGATAAATTCATTGCACGTGCCGAAGCAAAAACTGCAGAATAATATAATTAAGAATGGCGACTGTTTTAAAAAACCTGTCAGAATTCAATAGTAATGATATACCCAATGCCGAAGATAAACACTTCGGCATTGTTGTTTCAGAATGGAATTCAACAATTACAAATGCCTTGTTACAAGGTGCTATCGATACCTTGGTAAATGCGGGTGCTAGCGATGAACAAATAATTATTAAATCGGTGCCAGGCACCTTTGAATTAGCATATGGTGCTCAGCACATGTTCGAAACTTTAGAGGTTGATGCGGTGATATGCCTAGGCTGTGTGATTCAAGGTGAAACCAGGCATTTTGATTTTATATGCGATGCAACTGCCAATGGTATTATGCGCGTGTCCTTAGATTATAGTGCACCTGTTATCTTTGGTGTATTAACCACCGATAACTTGCAGCAAGCAATCGATAGAAGTGGTGGAAAGCACGGCAACAAAGGCGTTGAGGCGGCTGTAACGGCCCTTAAAATGCTAAATCTTTAGCAAAGAAAAACCCCACTTTTTAGCGGGGTTTATTTCAAATATATAAATTGTTAAGTTGACTAAGCCATTTTTCTAATGGTTCCTACAGCTTTGCCTTTACTCTTGCTGTCACCTTTTGCATTGGTGTTTTTAATTACTTTTTCTGCTTTAGCTTTTACTTCTA
>CAJBKH010000340.1 GCA_903953615.1 uncultured Bacteroidota bacterium | reverse complement strand
TGCTAACCCAGCTGCTGGTAGACCAAACTCAATACCTCAGCGTTAATTGGTTAACAAAATCACTTTTTCACCTAAGCCCACTCACCCAATAGGAATCTTTGATTCTGGGGTGGGCGGACTTACAGTGGCAAAAGCGATAACCGAATTGTTGCCAAACGAAAACATCATTTATTTTGGCGACACGGCCCACATGCCTTATGGCGAAAAGTCGCCCCATGCCATTAAATCGTATGCCGAAAAAATTGTTGAGTTTCTAATTGCTCAACCTTGTAAGCTCATAGTTATTGCTTGCAATTCGGCTTCTGTTACCGCTTTTAAAAGGGTTCAAAAATTATTGCCTCAAAAGCAATTTGTCATCAACGTTATCGATCCTGTGGTACAACATTTGGTAGCCGAGGGGCACCATAAAAACATTGGCTTAATAGGTACTAAGCGCACCGTAAGCAGTGCCGTTTACAAGAAAAAATTCGAACAAATTGATCCTAGTATTCATCTTAAATCATTGGCTACTCCGCTCTTAGCGCCCATGATAGAAGAGGGTTTCTTTAACAATAAAATTAGTAAGACGGTTGTTCATTCCTATTTAAACAATCCCCATCTTAGTAAAATCGAAGCCATCATATTGGCTTGTACCCATTATCCCTTAATTATGAATGAAATTAAATCCTATTATAAAGGGGATATAGAAATTATTAATTCAGCAGAAATTGTCTCGCATGCTGTCCAACAATTCTTAAAGCAGAATTATCTGCTTAATGTCTCAAAGAAATCACCAAAACATGAATTTTATGTTTCGGATTACACAGAATCTTTCGAGCAAACTGCCAAAATTTTCTTCGGAACCAAGCTTCAACTGAAGGAAAAAAATCTTTGGAAGTAAATTTAACTACTTATTTTATAGTTAATTATAGTAATTAGCAATTGCCTTGCAGCATTTTAAAGCTTGGTCTTGTCAAAGATTCGAAAGCCTTTATAATGTTGTTGTTAATTAGATATGTTAAGTGTGTGTTAAAAAATGTCATCATTGGGTGGGCAAGTTGTATACTTTTTTCCATTAACGTGTTGTTTATTTGCCCTGCGCTAAATGCCCACCCATCCATGACTTCACACGCCAACTTAAAAACAATCATTATTGATGATTTTCATCCAATATTGTTGGAGACACTTGAAGCAAATGGCGTTGCTTATCATTACTTGCCAGACATTAGCGAAAACGAAGCCATTCAAGCCTTGCCGCATTACGATGTAGCGGTTGTTAGAAGCAAAGTGCATTTTACTGCTCAGTTAATCGACCAATTGCCCCAATTAAAATGCATCGCCCGCGGTGGTGCTGGTATGGATAATATCGACGAGGCCTATGCAAGGTCAAAAAATATAGAATTACTTAATGCCCCAGAAGGCAACCGCGATGCAGTAGCCGAACATGCCATTGGTTTAATATTAGCCCTTAGTAATCAAATTGTTAAAGGCAATGATGAAGTAAAGCACATGCAATGGCATCGTGAAGCCAACAGAGGTTTTGAAATTGGCAACAAAACCATTGGTATCATTGGTTTTGGAAATACTGGCCAAGCCCTTGCTAAAAAATTACAAGGCTTTGGTTCAGGCATCATTAGCTATGATAAATATGCGTCTTCTCAAGTTTCAAATGTTAGCGCGGTGAGTCTAGCAGAATTGCAAAGCAAAGCAGATATTATTAGTTTGCATGTTCCCCTCACGAGCGAAACAAAATGGATGGTAGATGCCAATTTTTTAAACCAATGCAAAGCAGGTTTTACCCTCATAAATACATCCCGAGGAAAGGTTGTAAAGCAATCGGA
>CAJBKH010000339.1 GCA_903953615.1 uncultured Bacteroidota bacterium | reverse complement strand
TTAAGATGGTAAATCATGGGCACAAAGGTCAAAATGCTGTGTTAATTTTATCTTAATTTTAAATGATAATTAGGTTATTGTGTGCTTTTGGAAGTTAAGTTTAAATCACTACAAACCTAAGCTTTTGTTATAGTTGCAGTGTTGTGTAAACGAGGTATTATTACAACAATGGCTGTGTATTAAAAATTAACAATTAGATAATATTGGAATGATGCAGCGCTAATCTTAAGGCCGCAATTTTGTAACATCAAAAAGATAATCACCATACTCGTTTTAATATTCGCAGCGCAAGTGTCTACAAATGCTGTTAATACCGATGGGTTGTGTTTAATCACAGTTACAGACAGTAACAATGAAAAATTATCTGGTGCTGCCATTGAGATTTCAGGAACGAATAAAGTATACTATACCAATATCAACGGTACTTGTTACATTCCTAAGTCAGTCCTTAACAATGCGGAATTGTTAACTGTAAATTGTATCTCCTATAAGAGCATTCAGCTTTCTACCGAAAACATCCACTCAAAAATTGTTTTAAAAAGTCGCTAGTTTTCTTGGCGGTTCGCATTTTTTTTCTTAGCTTTGTTAAGTAATTGTTAAGTCACTATGAAAAAATTATTAATTATTTTAGCAATCGCTTATCTACCAGCAGGTTATGCTGGTGCTCAAAGCAACGATATCTCCACTGATGCTGCTGGTAAATTTATTACCGCAACAGGAGAGTTCTTCAATGGCAATTTGGAAACCTTTTATTTAGGTGGTCAAATTGAAAGCATTTACGAATGCAATGATGGTGTAAAAGATGGTAAGATTACTGTGTTTTACGCAAACGGTGTTACTAAGGAGGTTGGTTCATTCAACAATGGTGTTAAAACGGGCGAATGGGTAGAGTACAGTGCCGATGGTAAAATTACTTCAATAGCGTTTTACAAAAACAATATTAAACATGGTACATGGAAGGTGTGGGATGCCAAAGGCGTTTTGCGCTCTGAAATGCACTACCACAATGGTAAAAGAGCTGGTACTTGGAAATCGTATGACGAAAATGGTAAACTAACCGAAAGCGTTACTTACTAAAACAAATCAAAATTATTTTAAAAAAAGACTTCAGCAATGAGGTCTTTTTTTATGTTTTTTACTTCCATCTAATATTTTCTTTTTCTATCCATCTGCCCAAACTTTTCTTCTACTTTATTTCTATCTTCGCCCAACTATCAAATGGGAGAATTTATACAGGTGTTTTTAATGGTTTTGCTTTCGGCAGTTAAGTTTTTATTTGCTGTACTTCCATTGTTGGCCAGCTCGCACCGGGCATGGTATCTCGATATGTTTATCGTGGCAGGTGGCGGTAGCATTGGTGTTTTGGTGTTTACCTATTTAGGTGCTATCATCTCTAATTATTTATCGCGCTACCATTTTTTCAGATTCAAATTCGGAAAACTCAAAAAATTATTGCACATCAAAAATACATATGGTTTAATTGGCTTGGCTTTGTTAAGTCCTATTTTAATCAGTATTCCTGTAGGGTGTATTATATCTGCTTCATTCGAACACGATAAGGGGAAAATTATTCGTTACCAATTATTGGCAGTTGTGTTTTGGAGCGTATTATTGTTCGGACTAAAAGGAATGTTTCACATCGATATTAGTAAAAAAATATAAATGGCAGATCAGGGAATTTTATATCTAGTGCCCACACCCGTTGGGAATCTTAAAGACATTACCTTAAGAGCACTTGAGATTTTGAAAGATTGTGACATCGTATTGGCCGAAGATACGCGCAACACCGGCATGCTTTTAAAGCATTACGAAATAAGCAAGCCCATGCAAAGTTACCATGCCCACAACGAGCACGAGAAATATAAAGATGTATTGAATCAAATTAATGCAGGAAAAATTATGGCCTTGGTGACCGATGCAGGGACACCCGGTATTAGCGATCCAGGGTATTTAATTGTGCGCGAATGTTATAAAAACAATATTAAAGTAGAGTGTTTGCCAGGTGCTACAGCCTTTGTGCCGGCGCTTGTTAAAAGTGGTTTGCCTTGCGACCGATTTGTATTCGAAGGATTTTTACCCGTAAAAAAAGGACGGAAAACAAGGTTCGAATTTTTGCAGAACGAAACACGCACCATGGTGTTTTACGAAAGTCCGTATAAGTTGCCCGCCTTGTTAAAAGATAGTTTAACCTACTTCGGTGCCGACCGTCAAATATCGGTTTCGCGTGAGATTAGTAAACTATTTGAAGAGACTGTTAATGGAACAATTGCAGAAGTGATCCAGCACTTTGAGAAGAAAGCACCCAAAGGCGAATTTGTAGTTGTAATGGAAGGAAAAAAAGATGCTAAATCAGAGTAAATTTATATTGGCCGTTACAAGTGGTGCGCTGCTGTATTTAGGCTGGCCACCCTTGCCCTTGGTGTTTTTATTGTTCATAGGTATGGTGCCATTGCTCATTATTCACCACCAAATAAAATTCGAAAAAAACGCCCATGTTAAATTATTAGGTTGGGCCTATTTCAGTATGCTAATCTTCAATACCGCCAGTACTTGGTGGGTTTGGAATGCAAGTCCTAGTGGTTGTATAATGATGTTGGTGTTAAACAG
>CAJBKH010000338.1 GCA_903953615.1 uncultured Bacteroidota bacterium | reverse complement strand
CTTCCTATAAATGCGTATTCAGGTGCTTGTAAAACAAGACATTGATCGTAATTAGGACTTGAAATAAGGTAAGTAGCTTTATGTATTTTCATTGTGTTATTTAAGGAAGCTTTTCTACGCTTGGATTAAAACCGTTCCTGTCATCTCATTTGGAATGGGTAATTCCATCATTTGTAAAATAGTAGGGGCAAGGTCGCCCAATTTGCCTGGTTGAATGGTCCCTTTCCAATTTTTATCAATGATAAAGAAAGGGACTAGATTCAATGAATGTGCTGTGTTAGGACTGCCATCTTCGTTCATCATATAATCTGCATTACCATGGTCAGCAGTCAAGAAAATCGTATAGTCATTTTCTAAACCTGCAGTCACCACTTTTTCGACACATACGTCCACCGTTTCTACTGCTTTTACAACAGCACTGAAAACACCTGTATGGCCTACCATATCTGCATTGGCGTAATTAAGACAAATAAAGTCAGGGTTTCCAGCATTGATTTCTGGTAAGATTTTAGCTGTTAATTCAGCCGCGCTCATTGCTGGTTCTAAGTCATAGGTAGCCACTTTAGGGGATGCCGCCATGATTCTTGTTTCCCCTTCAAAGGGTTGCTCACGTCCTCCACTAAAAAAGAAAGTGACATGAGGGTACTTTTCTGTTTCAGCAATTCGAATTTGTTTTTTATGATTTTTTGCCAACACTTCTCCTAATGTATTGATTAGATTATCGTTTTCAAATACCACATGTACATGTTTAAATGTCTCATCATATTTGGTCATTGTGGTATAATGCAAATTCAATGCATGCATGCCAAGTTCAGGAAAATCTTTTTGAGTCAATACTTCTGTGATTTCTCTACAACGGTCTGTTCTAAAATTAAAACAAATCACAGCGTCTCCTTCTTGAATAGTTGCGATAGGCTGTCCATTTTCTGTAAGCACTGTTGGTAAAATAAATTCGTCTGTGGTGTCATATGCATAGTTTTCTTGGATGGCTTCAAGTGCACTGTTAGCAGCACTTCCAGTCCCTTTCACCAGGGCATTGTAAGCCAATTGAATGCGCTCCCAACGCTTGTCTCTGTCCATAGCATAATACCTACCGCTTATGCTGGCTATTTTCCCCACAGATTTTTTTAAATGTGTTTCTAAGGATTCTATATAGCATTGTCCACTCTTTGGATCGGTATCACGACCGTCGGTGAATGCATGGATAAATACATTGGTCAAACCTTCTACTTTGCAAACATCACATAAAGCTTTTAGATGTGCTGTGTGTGCGTGCACGCCTCCATCACTCACTAAGCCAATTAAATGCAAAGGCTTGTTGTTTTCCTTAGCATATTGAATAGATTGAATCAGTGTTGGATGACTTGCAAATTCACCTGTTTTAATGGCAACATTGATTCTTTGTAATTCTTGGTATACGATTCGGCCAGCACCTAAATTCAAATGGCCTACTTCACTATTACCCATCTGTCCATCTGGTAAACCTACTGGCTCTCCACAAGTCACTAAAGTAGTATTAGGGTACTGCTGGTAGAGACTCGTTACAAAAGGTACATGCGCTTGTTGAATTGCGTCTGCCTTTGATACCTGGCCCAATCCCCATCCATCCATGATCACTAATATTACCTTTTTTGACATATTCTTTAACTTTGTATAGGGTTGCCTATAATTTGTTTATTTTTATATCGCAAAGTTTCAAAATACTAGGCACATT
>CAJBKH010000337.1 GCA_903953615.1 uncultured Bacteroidota bacterium | reverse complement strand
GATGAATTCGCTGTGATTCGATTCGAATGCGCTGCATACCAACATAAAACCTACCTTCTTATAACCTTCGCGCTTTAAGTCGCTACAATGGTCGTTAATGGCCTCTTTTAAGGCGCGATCGTCGGTGGTATTAAAGTAGGTGCCGCTATCGAGTTTAGTATCTACAATAAAAGCCAAATTTTCTTCTCTGAATTTTACCAAGCAATACGGATTCTTGCGCACCCCTTGTGGTAAAATGGTGATTTCGAAATCGAGTTGTCTAAAGGCTTCGGCAACAGTTGGTTCGAATATGGCCTTGTCGAGTTTACACTCTGGCTGACTGAATTCAAACAAACGGGCCACCTTGGGAATCAAATAATCATACACATCGAATTGTACCACTTGGTTCACCGCCTCAATTGGTTTCACTGGTTCGGCCTTTGGCAAGATCACTTCTTCAACAAACGTTTTTTCAACAGGCGAAGGTGCTTTCACACTGTTCATCACAGGGGCCTCTTCGGCCTCTACGGGCACATTCGGGTTAATAATCGTCGAATATTTGAAATTCCAGAAGGTGTGTTCTACATCCCAATTGGAAATGTCTTTTTTACTATGTTCTTTTAGTACGTCCTTGATTTCTGCGTTCAAGTTGTAAAAGAAATCGTAGTTGGCTTTTTGTGAGGTTTGGTCTTTCCAAACACCAATTTCTCTAAACCCATTGATGAGTGAAGGATAAAGGATGGGCCATTTACTGGGATTGTGTACCTGCCAAAAGTAGGAGAGGAAATAACCAACAGAACCAGGATAGGGCACTTTGCGTTTGTCTTCGGCTACTAAGAAAATCGCATTGGTGAATTTTTCTAACTCTTCTATTTTTTTGAAACCGTCTTTTAAATCTTTCGGTTCGGCTATCACTGTTTTTAAAAGTGCCGCCAATTTATCAATGCCCTGTTCATTTGATTTCAACAATTGGTTGAAATACATCTGACCCATTTTAGCACTGAAATTCCATAAATTGTTATGGCGATTAAAAATATCGAGTGCTGCCTTAAATTCGTAAATGGTGATATCCTCGTTAATAAAATCGCGAATAATCACTTTAATAACCTCTATGGCTTCTAAACGGCTGTTGTCAATGTTGTTGACTAAATGACCGTTGTTGTCCGTTACAAAATGGTTGGCTTTAATGTGCTCATCCCATATTTCAATTAATTGCTTTTTAGAAAGTTCGTCCATTTGAAATTAGAGATTGAGGGCGTAATTGAAAAAAGTAAATTGGGCTTAAAACACTTGTTTCTGAATTGATGTGAAAATTAGTCAACGGTTTATTAACCAGATTTATAAAGTGCAATAAATTTGAAAAAACGAATTGTAACCAATTGAAAATCATGCTAGGAGCGGTAAGCAATAGGCTATTTAAAATTAAGGGCATTTTAATGACAGAGCCAAGTGGTCTGCAAGGTGATATTTTAAAATAAAGCACCAGTTTAACTCCTTTGTTTACAGCAGTGTACAAGTCAAAGCGGGGCTTTGAAGCAATAAATGAAATAAATGTTTCCAACGCAGTTTTAGTTGGGCAAATATGCTAAAATTTTAAGTAAATTGTACTATTTCTAAGCATTTATTTTTAATTGTTTAGTATTTTAATATGCAAATGATCAGGATGATTTGTTAGTATTTTATTACTACTTTTATTCAATTAATTGGAAATATGTCAGTTGTAAATCATTTTTAGGAAAAAATGATAAGTTTATCACTATGAAATACTTAGGCTAAATTTATGCTTTTGTAGTCAATGATGGTCTTAGAATCTAGTTTCAGTATTCCCAAACATAAAAAAAGCCCATCATTTTTGATGGGCTTTTTTGTAATTATTTAGTAATCTGATAATTATTCAATTACTAGCTTTTGGAAAACACTGCCAGTAGTGGTTTGAATTAAAACAGTATAAATGCCTTTGGATAGTTCGCCAATGTTAACCTGACCTAGGTTGTTATTGATGCTGCTGCTTAAAACAGTTTTACCAGTAACATCAATTAAAGCGATGTTTTCGATATTCGCATTTAGAACACTTACATTCAACACATCTTTCGCTGGATTTGGATATATTTTTAAACCAATGCTTTCGATTTTTTTAACATTTGAAGGTTGGTTGGTATTCAAATTCAAAATGCTAATTGCTATTGGGCTGAATGTATTCAAAATAGTATCAATGTATAATAAGGCTCTAGGGCGGGCATTGGTAGGCGCAAACAATGGCGCTTTGTTATACCAACCGTAAGGCTC
>CAJBKH010000336.1 GCA_903953615.1 uncultured Bacteroidota bacterium | reverse complement strand
GGATGAAGGCGAATCACACGCTTATAAATAAAGCGCATAAAATCGCTCAATTGGTACTTGCCATTTTCTAGACTTAATGGAATAACAAATCCAGAAATAACAAAAAATATTTCGACACCATACCTGCTATAATTATTAATGAAACTAAAAATAGGGGAATAGATGAAACCCTCTGTTAAAGGTTTGGCAAAATGACAACAACAAACAAAAAGCACAGCAATGGCTCTCAAAAACACCAAGCTTGCTAATTTATTGTTTACTTTCACATCCATTTGTAAATAACTTATTGTCTTGCAATAATAGGGTAATCAAATAATTATGCAATTATTTTGACTAATTTTATGTTTTTTAAAATTATACATCAATTGCACTCACAATTATTAAATCAATAACAGAATTATTTTTCTATGTTTTTTAGTTCCCCAAAAAGCCACAAAACTTATCGATTGAATGTGCCAGATATAATCCTAATGAACATATTCATTAAAGATCTTGTTCAACCAGCGGATCATGATAAAAATAGCAATGGCAGCAATCAATAAGAGGAGCGAGTTGGTTAAAAAGAAATTGGCTTTGTTGTCGTAACCATCCCACATCGAGGCTAAGATGCCTGATAATTTATTGCCTATAGAAGTGCTCAAAAACCAACCGCCCATCATCAAAGAGGTGAGGCGCGGTGGACTTAATTTAGACACCAAACTCAAGCCCATTGGACTCAAAAATAATTCTCCAATTGTTATGACACTATAGGTGCCCCATAGCCAAGCATCGCTTGCTTTTTCGGCTCCGTTGTTGCAGTAATATACAGCAGCCACCATCACCAATGGCGATAGTGCCGAGATTAATAAACCCCATGCAATTTTCGATGGCGTAGATGGTTCGCGGTTTCTGCGTTTTAAGAACATAAAAAATGCCACCACCAATGGTGTTAATGCTACCACACAAAATGGATTAATGGATTGATACAATTCTGTGTTGATGACCTTGGCATCTTGGTCCATAGGAGGTGCATCTTTGGCGGGTAAATTTCTGAAGTAAATATGCCTTCCCAATTCTTTTACAGCTTTGCCTGAATCATTTTTAATGAGGTTGAAATTTTTATCGAATTTATCGACCATGCCCACACCCGATGGAATGGTTTCCATTAATTTTAAGTTGTCTAATACTGGTTCGGCTGCTGCAGGCACTCCTCGATTTGTATAGTACTTAGCCCATGTGGTTAAGGCTGTTCCGTTCTGTTTAAATACCGCCCAAAACATCACTGATACGAGGAACACAACTAATAAGGCAGAGATGGGTTTCTTGTCGGTGCTCGAAGCTTTGGTGTAAAGCGAAATATAATAATAGATGATAGGAATGGTAGCGAAAATAAATGCATCCGAACTATCCGAACCAAAGATATTGCCATGCGGATTGGCCGAAGACGTAATGCCTTTAATCATCCAACCGATGGTACCAAAAATAAGTGCAGGTAAAAAGATGGTAGCGAAAATTTTTCCCAAAGGGGTGTCTT
>CAJBKH010000335.1 GCA_903953615.1 uncultured Bacteroidota bacterium | reverse complement strand
GATGTATTAAATAACATTACCATTGCCGATGAAAACATTACAGCTATGGGTGCACTCGCATTCATGGATGTTTGGGCAACAGACAATCAAAAAGAATATGCTGGTTTCAAAATTAAACTCGAACGCCGTATAAACGGTCAACTAAAAAAAGTAGAAGCCGCCTATGCCATTGATACCCTCAACATGGTAAAAACCTATATGCAAACTTGTATTGATGCTGGCAACGCTATGGTTTCAAAACAATATGGCTATCTATACACTCAACTTTATTTTGATATTAAAGCACAAGTGAGCGTCGAAAAATTTGATGCAGAAATGCGCCAAATAGACTCAGCTTATGGAGCCATAAGTGCATTTAAAGTTACCAATTTTTCGACCTACAGTGCCACACAAAACGATGGATCAGAATTGCCAATTGTGAATTATACCATGGAGGTACAGCGCGATTCAGTGATTAGCAATATCCGTTTTAAGTATAATCTTCTTAAAAAAGAAGCAGGTTTATTGGATTTAAATATCGAAGAGTAGGTTCTTATTTAGCAAGTAAAAACTCGCACATAAAAGTGCCTTGATTGCTCACCAATTGTATGTTTACCGATTCAAAATGCTTACGCTTTTTCACTTTTTTGCCGTTGTTTAACCATAAAAATAAATCATCGCTGATCAGCCATTCGCCTTTTTTTAGTGCTACACCTTTTTGTAAAATTGTTTTTGATTTATTTTTGCGTACACCAGAAATTGTGATGGAGATGGTTTGATTGCTTGCACTTCTAAAGAATATATTTGGGTATTGAAAAACAGTAGGCGATGAGGTTCCCCAAAATAGATCCTTGGTGGTGTCCATTCCTAAAGTGTTGCCCAGAAATAAGGCGGCTAATGCGACATCGGGCATACCGTAACCATATGCACTATCGGGTGCGGCATGGTGGGTAGCACTTTTTATCAATGCTTGTTTGATTTCCGCATAAGTTTTATCAGGACAGGCCTGCATTAAACAAGCCAATGCACCCGCAAATAGGGGTGTTGAATAAGAAGTGCCATTGCCTGCGTAAGTGCCACCTTTAGAAGCCACAATGGCTTTTTTACCCATGGCCACAAAGTCGGGTTTAACACGACCATCCGCACTCGGACCATAAGAACTAAAGTCAGCATGATACCCTTCTACATCGGTTGCACCGATGGTTAAAACACCTGTGGCATCGGATGGTGTGCCTATTTTGTGCCATGCACTTTTGCCTTCATTGCCTGCACTTACAACGACAAAAATGCCTTTAGAATGCGCCATGTTAGCGCCTCTTGCAATAATAGAAGTTTGACCATTTAAATCGGCATGGGTATGGTTTAGTGAAACTTCATTGAAGGTACTGTAGCCAAGTGAAGAACTTATTAAATCGACCCCACAACTATCCGCAAATTCGGCTGCACTTACCCAATTGACTTCCTCTGTTGGATATTCTGTGGCGGCTTCTTCGCTTCTTAAAAGCATGTACTGGGCAAAAGGTGCAGTGCCAATATGTGTGCCTGGATCATAGGTTTTCATAAAGCTTAAACAATTGGCACCATGTCTATCGTCTTCCCATACACTGTTGTCGTGGTTTACAAAATCGCGAACGATTAAATTGTCGGTTTGGAAATTCATCCCAGGTGTTTTGTAAGCATTGAAAAAACCGGCATCAATGATGGCAATTGAAATGCCTTGCCCTCTGTATTGTTGATTGTGCAAAGGCAAAACATTGAGCAAATTATTTTGCATAAAGGCTTGCCCATAATCCGCTGGTGTTAGCGTTGTTTTATTTGTAAGATTGGTTTGATTAAAATAACTTTTATACAGGCTATCTTGTTCACCAATTTCAATTGTTTTGCGCGCTTGAATCGTGCCTAAATATTGGATGGATTTAACAAAAAACAGGTTGCGTATTTTGTTTAAATTTTGTGTATCGAGCATCGAGATCTCAACCGCATTTAACCATTTACTTTTATTGAGAATTTGACAGCTAGCCGCCGATTGAATGGCCATGGTATAATTGCGATTTACTGGTAAATCTTCGGTACCTATGGCAATGTTGTTTTTCGCTCTGCGGTCGATGGCCTTTTGACTTAAAAATTGAATGGGCTGTTCAATATTAAATTCTGAACCCGTTTTGTCTTTTAAATAAATATAAAAAAAAGAGGCAGATGTTTGCGCATTTAATTTTATTAAGCCGATGATTAATACAGCGGTAATAAATGATTTTTTATGGAACATGAACAATAAGTTGTTGTTTGATTTTGTTGCCTCTTTGACGGCCTGCATTTTTGTCGATTGAAATGGTGTTTTTATAAACCAAGCCTACGTCTTTAACGTACACTTCATAATACTGCCTTTGTCTTGTCGAGTTGTTAACGGCATCATTGCGCACCGCTATGGCGCTATCGAATTGAAAGGTGTTAATGGCATAGGGTTGGTTAATGAAATCATAAAACACTGTAATAGGATTGTCACTGTTGTTTTGATTTACATTCCATATAGCATCTACTGAAAAAGGGAAGGATAGTTTGGCAATGCGCTTATTGTCTTCAACCCTTTCGGCTCCGTAATTATCTTCGGTTGCAAAAAACACATTGAGAATTTCCCATTGTAATTTTGAATTCAATTGATAGCGCTCAATGCGCATTGAACGCCTGTTAAGGTTATCGAAGAAAATAGATTCATTCAATTCTTTGATTTGATACCTTTGGGTATCGATGGTATTAAAAAAATCGTCATAAATAATTTCCTCAATTTTATAGACATTATAAGAGCCAATAGCACCATACAAGTAACCCTTTCCATAAGAACGGTCAACAGTTTCATATTCATCTTTTTTACAACCTATGAATAATAAACAAAGGAGTGCTGTATGTAAAAAGTACTTATTGATCAAGGTAACAATCTAACAAATATTTCGTATCCCCCGCGTTTGCCTTGGGTTAAATAATCTGAACGGTCGATGTGGCGGTATACCAAGCCTACATTTTTGGCATAAACTTCTTCGTAAATATTATTTACAACACCAGTCTCTGGTTTTTGGTATTCAACTTTTACGCAATCGTTAAATGCCTGTCTGCTATTGTCAAAAGGTGTAAAAACGGCAGTGTATTTAACATTTGCACCTTCGCCATCATTAAACATATTGAGGTTCCAAACATAGCTAGCACCTTTGGTTTTGTATTTACTAATGGGAAAAAGAAGCTTTACTTCAGGACGGTTGTATATATTCTCGACGGCATAATTGCCCGAAATTTTGCGTACATAACTTTGCTGAACCTCCCATTTTACACGCACAGTATTGTAATAACTTAAATCAACTGTGTAATTGGTGTCGCCAGCATTGTCTACAAAAAAGTTTTTAATTTCTTCACGGAAATTTCTTTTAAAGGAATCAATGTCGCCAGTATAGTTGTTGTAAATGAAACTATCAATTTCATATAAACGAATAACGCCAGTCTTTAAAGGGAAGTACTCATTGCCTTTTAAGACCAATTCTTCTTTGTTTGAACGACATGCGCACACACTCAATATTAGCAGTAATGCAAGTAATGGACTGAATAATTTTTGCATAATATGTTACAAATTTAAGGAATAAAAGCAAAATTGGTTGTAATATTGCATCAGAATTTTAAATGGTACTTTTAGACGGAAAAACAACTGCTGAAAAGATTAAGGATAGCATCAAACTTGAGCTGAATGGTTTAATCGCTAAAGGTCACCGCAAGCCCCACCTAGCCGCCATCTTGGTAGGCGAAGATGGTGCAAGTAGAACCTACGTTGATAGTAAAGAGCGCAACAGTTTGGCTTTGGGTTATGATTCAACCATTTTGCGTTTACCTGCTGATACTACAGAGGCTGATTTACTTTTGAAAATTAATGAAATCAACGATAATCCATTAATTGATGGGCTACTCGTACAATCTCCTTTGCCTGCCCATATGAATGAAACCTTGATTACCCAATCCATTTCTCCTTTGAAAGATGTAGACGGTTTTCATTATATCAACATGGGAAAATTGGCGAGGGGTGATAAAGGCTTTGTTTCTGCAACACCTTTGGGCATTATGATGATGTTGGAGGCCTATAATATTCCAACAAGCGGCAAACATTGTGTGGTAATAGGTAGGAGCAATATCGTTGGTCGCCCCATGAGCTTATTGATGAGCAACAGCGGACCTTATGGCAATTGCACAGTTACGCTCTGTCATAGTAAAACAGTGCACATAGAACACCACACCAGACAAGCTGATATTTTAATCGTGGCTTTGGGTAAACCAGGCTTTGTAAAAGCGAACATGGTGAAACCGGGTGCAGTGGTGATTGATGTAGGCATTACAAGAGTAGATGATGCTACACGAAAAAGTGGTTTTTATTTGAAAGGCGATGTGGACTTTGAAGAAGTGAAAGAAGTTGCTTCTTATTTAACACCTGTGCCAGGCGGCGTAGGGTTAATGACCATTGCAGCTTTATTGAGCAATACCTTTACAGCCTACAAAAATAATATTGGACTTTAAGATGGCTTCGACTACAACCTATTCAGTGATGGAGCATTTCTACACCATTCAAGGGGAAGGGTATTACACAGGCTCTGCGGCTTATTTTATTCGATTGGGCGGTTGCGATGTGGGTTGTGTTTGGTGCGATGTAAAAGAAAGTTGGGACGCGTCAATTCATCCTCAGATGACGGTCGAAACCTTGGTAAAACTGGTAACTGATGCGAAGGCGAAGTTAGTTGTGATTACAGGAGGCGAGCCAGCCATGTACGATTTGAATGACTTGGTAGATGCTTTAAAAGCAGCAGGTATACAAGTAAACATCGAAACTTCTGGTGCTTATCCAATTCAAGGTGCACTCGACTGGATTTGTTTATCCCCTAAAAAGTTTAAATTTCCGATTAAAGAAGCTTTGATAAAAGCCGATGAATTTAAAGCAGTGGTTTTTCACCCAAGCGATATAGCATGGGCCCAAAGTTTTGTAGTAGATTTAAAGCCTAGCTGTCGTTTATACCTGCAACCAGAGTGGAGCAAATCCGATAGCATAACACCATTGATCATTGATTTTGTAAAAGAAAATCCACAATGGCAAATCTCTTTACAAACGCATAAGTACTTAAATATACCTTAGTAAATTTTTAGTCAACTAAGTTTACTAATTAGACACCTGTCTGTCAATTATTTTATTCGATAGTTTAAGCATGTGCACGAAGGTAATTGCAGCGCCTAGGCTCAACACCCAACTTATTTTTTGAATTAAAAAAAAGTCGAACAGGCCATGGTAAATGCTAGGAATGATGACAGCCAAAATTAACAGCGGCAAAGGATGGGAACTGAATTTCGCCCGACCCATGTAATTGCCCATTAATACGGCAAAAGCGGCATGTGCAGGTATGGATGTAAACATACGAAGTATGGCAGTCTGTAACCCACCATCGGCTATGTAGACAATGTTTTCGGCAGTGGCAAAACCCATGGCCACCATTACACAATATACTACACCATCGAATGGTTCATTAAAGGCTTCCTTTCTGTAAAAGATTTTTGAAAATAAAAATTTAGAAAGTTCTTCCATTAAGCCAACGCCCAAAATACAATAGGTGAGCAAGGTTCCAATCGAAAAAGCTTGTGCATTCAAGCCTGTTTTTTTTTCGAATAAGCGGCTGAGTAAAAAGGCTGGAAGGGTAGCCACCATACCCAAAAGAAAAGCCACAAATAAATGCAGCTTTGATTCCTTTTCGGTATGGTCTTTTTTATAAATATAAACAGCAATTGCAATACCGGGCGCTATCGCCATTGATAAGAGTCCGGCCGATAGCATGCTTAAACTTTGGCTAAGGCTTGTTCGATATCGGCAATTAAATCCTCAACATCTTCAACACCTACGCTCAGTCGCAATAAGCCATCTACTACACCTGCTTTTTCTCTTTCTTCCTTAGGTATGCTCGCATGGGTCATGGTTGCAGGATGGTTCACTAAACTCTCAACACCACCCAATGATTCAGCCAATGTAAAAATATGAACATTGGTTGCAAAACGCATGGCTGCTTCGAAATCATCACCCTTTAAAGTGAAGGATAACATGCCACCAAAATCGCGCATTTGTTTTTTAGCTATTTCGTGACCAGCAGCATCTTCGAAACCAGGCCAATATACTTTGCCGATTTTAGGATGATTTCTCAAATAATGCGCAACGGCTTTTCCGTTTTCACAATGGGCTTTCATGCGCAAATGCAAGGTCTTAATACCACGTATTACGAGGAAACAATCCATAGGGCCAGGATTGGCACCACAACTGTTGAGGATAAAAGCTAATCGCTCGTGCAATGCTTTTTCATTTGTTATCAATACACCCATCACCACATCGCTATGACCACCTAAATATTTGGTAGCACTGTGCATTACAATATCAGCACCTAAATCTAGTGGGTTCTGTAAATAAGGCGAAGCAAATGTATTGTCGATGGCCAACATTAAGTTATTGGCTTTGGCAATGGCCGAAACCGCTGCTATATCAACAATTTTAAGGGTAGGATTGGTAGGTGTTTCGGCCCAAATTAATTTGGTGTTCGCATTGATGTAAGATTTTATATTCTCTGCATCGTACAAATTGATGTAATGAAATTTAATACCAAATGGCTCATAAATTTTAGAGAACATGCGGTATGATCCACCATATATATCATCGCCTGTAATGACTTCATCGCCAGGTTTCAATAATTTAATAACTGCATCGACAGCACCCATGCCGCTGCTAAAACACAAGGCATGTTGACCATTTTCGAGCGCAGCTAAATTGTTTTCTAAAGCACTACGTGTAGGATTTTTGCCTCGGGCATAGGCATAGCCTTTGTGCACACCCGGGTATTCCTGAACATACGTACTGGTTTGGAAAATAGGTGTCATAATAGCACCAGTGGTTGGATCGGGTTCGATGCCTGCATGCAGGGCTTTGGTTCCAAATTTCATTTTATAAATAGTATTTAAAATAGTAAAAAAGATTAACCAGGTAAACGCGAAATGTTTTTATCCATCATTTGGATTTGTTTCACAATTTCGTCGGTCTTAGGCTTCAATGCTTTGGCTTTTCTGAAATATTCTTTGCCCATTTTGTTGGCACCGCGTTGCAATTCCATATTGCACAATTGTAAATAAACGGCTGCTAAATTTTCTTTATCTGCAATACCCATTTTAACAGCTTCTAGTAAAGTTTGTTTGGCCTCTTTGCCTTTGTTCTGTTTTAATTGTATAAAACCCAATTGCATGAGTGAAGTGCCTTTCATGTCGCCATCTAAAGAAGATTTAGTGTTTAAACTTTTGCGAATATTGGCTTCGGCACTGGTTAAATCATCGGACGCCATGTTCAAATTACTTTGCAACATGTAATAACCAGAGCGTACGGATTTTAAAAGCAAGCGCGGAAATTTAATTTTGTTGAGATATTTCATTGCACGGTCAACATCGCCATCAGAAACGGCCTCTTGCACAATGCGCATGGTGCCAATTAGAAAATATAGTAAAAGTGAGATAAAGGCTAAAACATAGAGTATCCAAGCCAAAATAGGGTCGCCAAAAAGATGTGATAAGATACCGCCAATAATTAAAAGGACAATAATTGGTAAACGGTAAAGGATGTAAAAATGTAAAACTTTCATATTGAAATAGGGCTGCAAATGTCTGAATTTTTTTGCAAGTTTTTATTAAATTGATGTGAACTATTAACGCACAAGTTGATACCATGATGAATGAAGTGCTATAATTTTACCTAATTTTGCAGCAGCAGTCAATTTTCACGTTATTATTTAGTATCCAAATGTTAACTTTTATAAAAACCTTTTTATTCATGGTAGCGGTTATCGATCCTTTGGGTGCTGTGCCAGTTTTTTTAGAAGCAACCAAGCAGTTCAGTGTTAGGCAAAAGCGCAGAATCGCAGTGAAAGCTTCACTGATTGCTATATTTATTCTGCTGTTTTTTATTATTATAGGACAAATGTTAATGGAAGGCATGCACATTACCATTGCAGCATTTCAAATTTCGGGAGGGGTTATTCTGTTTTTATTCGCACTCACCATGGTGTTTGGCGATGGCAAAACAGAAGAGGAGAAAAAACTGATTAAAGATTATCACCACGTGACTGTATTTCCAATTGCTATTCCATCAATTGCTTCGCCCGGTGCGATTATGGCGGTCGTATTATTAACAGACAATAACCATTATACTTTTGGCGAACAGTTTTTAACCACCTTTATTGTTATTTTAGTGGTTATTACAACTTGTATACTGTTATTAATGGCCTCGAAAATTCAAGAAAAAGTGGGGGTTACAGGCATTATTGTAATCAGTAAAATAATGGGTTTGATTTTGGCCGCTTTTGCGGTTCAAAGTGTTTTATCGGGTATTTCAGATTATTTTAATATTCAATTGCATTAAAGGTAAATTGCTTTTAATTCAAGTATTTAAACAAGATTTGCATTGTCATTTTTCTAATAATTCTTTTGATTTTCAAAACAAATCGAAAAAAAAAGAACTACTTTTGTACAATATATAATTTATGAAAAAGATGTACTTGGTGGTTCTAATGCTATGTTTGACAAATGTTTACAGTCAAAAAGTATTAGACGAAACAGCCACAGGCAAAGTAACCCGTTTGCCATTAAAACCATTGGGTAAAGAATTAAAATCGTATTCATTCACCGTTGTAAGTCCTTACCCTGAGAATAATAACTCAGCAAGAGACTTTGCACAAAAGAAGTACAATGACGAGTTAGCAAATTATCCAACTGCTGTCGAAGATGGTAAAAAAAGATATACAGAAGCAGTAGCAGAAGCAAAGAATACCTTTAAAATTGAAAACGATGCTTGGGAGAAAATGACTTTGGTAGAACGTTTGACATTGAAAGACCAAAAACCAGTATTAAAATTACCAAGAGAATCGGATTACAAAGTAGCTGAGCCTAGATTTGTTGAACCAGATTTAACCAGATTGATTGTTTATGATACCAAATTGTTAGCGAACTCATACTTGCGTTTAGATGGTTATATGAAAGGTGAAACCAATGCTTTAAAAGGTAAAATTACATTGTATGAATTCGAAAGAATGGATCCTCTAGCAAAAACTAAAACAGTTTCTTATTACGATAACAATACCAAGACAACACAGAATAGAACAGAGACTTACTATGAAACCCAATATAGAAGAGCTGCTGAATTAGTGCTTGAATACAACGGTGTGCTTTTATACAATGGTATTTTTGAAAATAGCAATGACTTTGTAACTTTAACAAGTTCAAGCTACCCGAATTTATTAAACATAGAGAAACAAACTGTAGGTGATTTATTGACCCAAATCAATGATTACATCAATAGCAACTATGGTATATCACAAATTGAAACCAAACATGTTGTTAATTATGTTAAAAATAAAAGCGAAGAATACGACGATTTAGAAAAAGCGAAGAATTCTGCTATTTCTGGTTATTCAGCTAACAAATATGGCACTGTAAACACAGACTTAATCGATGCGATTGAGGTTTGGAAAAAAGCCATTGCAGAAGCGAATCCAGAAGATAAGAAAGCTAGAATTGACGAAAAAGTATTGCGTGCAATATTGGTGAATACAATTGAAGCAGCCATTGTTGTAAACGATATGAAAACCGTAGAAGATTGCCTAAAAACTTTTGAGGAACTTAAAAATAACAACAGCGAACGCGAGGAAATAAAGAAGCTTAAGGCGCGCTACCAAGATGCCAAAGACCGTTTCTTGGCCAATCAGTAAGTCCAGCATTTACTCTTAAATTTATTACACTTGATAAGTGTAAAAAAAAAAGGCGAAAGCCTTTTTTTTGTTTATAGGCTTTACTATCATGTATAAGCGTGTGCTTGCGCCCCGAGACTGTAGGCAGACTGAAAGGCTGGTGCGGAATGGAATGCAGCACGGGAGCGAAGCGTACCCGGAAGGCGAGGAAAAGGCGCCCAAAAAGAAAAAATATTGTTGCCTAAAACATTGCTGATGCTTACATCTTAAGCGATTATCGAAAAGTGTTTATGATTTATGCTTAAATGCCTACTTTTGCAACCTATTTTCTTATAAAAACATAAATGGATATTTTGATAATGACCAGCCAGATAATACTGGCACTTGCTATACTGGTTACTTTACATGAATTGGGACATTTTGCAGCTGCAAGAATGTTTGGTATTAAGGTTGAAAAATTTTACCTTTTCTTTGATGCTTGGGGTTTTAAACTTTTTAAATTTAAAAAAGGCGACACAGAATATGGTATTGGATGGTTGCCGTTGGGTGGCTATGTGAAAATAGCGGGGATGATAGATGAAAGCATGGACACAGAAGCCATGAAAAAAGACCCTGAACCATGGGAGTTTAGAAGTAAGCCAGCTTGGCAACGTTTAATCGTGATGTTGGGTGGTGTAACTGTAAACTTTGTGTTAGGGATATTGATTTATATTTTTTCTACTTGGTATTATGGCGATCAACGTTTGCCAATTGAGAAAGTAAGATATGGCATACACGCGATGGAAGTGGGAGAGAGCTTCGGCTTGAAAGATGGGGATAATATTGTTGGAGTGAATGGTCAAAAAGTGAAGTATTTTGAAGAGCTTAAAAAGACTTCGGTATTAATGAATTCTGGTACTTACTACGATGTGAATAGAAATGGAGCAGAATTGAAAGTAAAATTACCATCGGATATTATTGATAAAATTTCGGATAAAAAGGGTGCGATGTTCGATTTGGCAATTCCAATTTTTGTGGATTCTACAGCGCCAAAATCTGGTGCTGCAGACGCTGGCTTGATGAAAGGCGATCAAATTATTGCGTTGAATGATACAGCAACTCCTTTTTACCATCAGTTTACTACGCGTATGGTAAATTATCAAGAAGAGCCAATTAAATTGAAAGTTTTGAGAAATGGCGATACCTTAATAAAATCTGTACAGGTTGATAAAAAAGGTAAACTTGGATTTATAACCAGAGATGTTTACGAAAAAGACTATGATATTTTAAATTATAATTTTGGTCAATCGATTGGCGTAGGTACTACTAAATCTTTCGAGGCATTGGCTGACAATATTCATGGCTTAAAAAAATTAGTAACTGGTAAAATCGATCCACGCAAGTCAATGCAAGGTCCGATAGGCATTGCTCAAATGTTTGGTCCACAATGGATATGGGAGCGTTTTTGGTTATTAACAGGTATTTTATCTTTGATATTGGCCTTTATGAATTTATTGCCAATACCAGCTTTAGATGGTGGTCATGTGGTATTTTTAATTGTTGAGATGATTATAAAACGTCCATTAAGCGATAAGTTTATGCAGATAATGCAAACCATTGGTATGGTTATTTTATTGGCCTTGATGGTATTTGTATTTGGCAACGATATTTATAAAATTATATTTAAATAATGCAGTCGGTTAACTGGCCATCGACCGATAATTACTTTCGTTTTTATGGATTGACGCCCAGTTTCGAGATTGACACTGCTGAGTTAAGGCGTTTGTTTTTAGAAAAAAGCAGAGCATTTCATCCAGATTATTTTGAAGATGACCATGCGCTACAAGGCAAGGCGATAGAAATAACTGCCTATAATAACAAGGCCTTTAAAGCATTAAATTCGCCTACGGAGCGGCTAAAATACTTAATACAAACTAATAGTTCGGAGACAGAGGAAACTCAAAAATTGCCTCAAGATTTTTTAATAGAAATGTTGGATTTGAATGAACAAATTGATGAATTTTCTTTTGCCGAAAACAATGCACCCTTAAAAGCTGCAATTGAGCTTGAATTGAATGCAGGCCTAGAAAATCTATTGACATATTTAATAGCTTTGGTGAAGGCCGAAAATTGGGCTGAAGCCAAAAGTGAATTATTGAAACTTAATTATTTAGAACGTTTGTCAGCGCGTTTGATAGCACCTTTTTAGTTGTTGTTGCCTTTGTATCTAATGTTTAAGGGGCATATAAATTTTCAATTTAAATCAGTTAATTTTGTAGAATGAGAATTGTTTCAATCGCTTTATTTTTTGTTTTTACAAATCAATTATGGGCGCAAAACCAAGTGCAATTAACCCAAGGTAAAGTGGGTCTTAACAATACCTTTCATCCAGATAGTATTAAAAATGTTCAAACTGGTATTTACACCATTGCTAAAGAGCTGCCTGAACCTGAAGGCATAGATGCCAATGTAAAAGCCTTTGTGAATAAGGAAAGACAACGTCTAGAGAACAACCATTACCCAAACAATACCATTAAACGTTCGGCCCTGCCCCCAATGGTAGTGGGTGGTTTTATTGGTGCGCTAAATGAAGCAACACCAAACGATAATAACATGGCCATTAACAATGATAGTTTTGTGGTGAGTGTTTTGAATTCTTTGATTGGTGTATACAATGCGAATACTGGTTTACTAAAAAAGAACTGGTTTTTAGAGTACTTGCCCTTAGATCCCAAAAATACAAAGCCAGGCAGTGGCATTGCGCCATTGAACAGAAGCTACGATCCTAAAGTTGTTTTTGATCCTGTGTCCAACCGCTTTATTGTGGTTTATTTAGAAGGCGATGGTAGTAACGACACAAGAATTATTATTGCCTTTAGCAAAACCAATTTACCACTCGATGGCTGGAATATTTATAAACTCAATGGCAATCCTTTTGGGGGTAAATTTTGGACGGATTATCCAATGATAGCTATTAATGGTGAGGATTTATTTGTGACTGTTAATTTGTTGAAAGATAGCACAGATTGGAGAGATGGTTTCACACAATCGGTGATTTGGCAAGTTCAAAAATCGAAAGGATACGCTGCCGATTCTTTGGAGTACAATTTATGGAGTAATTTAAAACACAATAACAAATCTATTTGGAACATTTGCCCTGTGCAAGAATCAGAACAGCCCGGCAGTGCAGGTTTATATTTGTTGTCTGTTCGTCCTGGTGATGTTGCCAATGATACCGTTTTCTTGCACCATATTTCAGACAATTATAGCAGTGGCAAGGCCCAATACAGTTACAAGATTTTAAAGTCGAATAAGCAGTATGGTTTGCCGCCAGCAGCCCCACAAAAGGTGAATGGTTTTAGATTGCAAACCAATGATGCCCGTGTGTTAGGCGCTTTCTATAACAATAATAAAATACAATTTGTGCAAACTTCGCGCAATGCAATTAATGGTAAGTCTTCTATCTACCATGGGATAATTCAAGATCCACATGTGCTAGCACCTTCAGTAACTGCCAATATTATTTCATACGATTCGCTCGATTTAGCTTATCCAACCATTGTGAATGCTGGCAACCAAACTTGGGGTCAGCAAAGTTTAATTACATTTTCGCATTCTGGCTTAAAGACTTTTCCGGGTACTTCTGTTATCTATTTTGATAACAACGGGCAGTACTCAGATTTAATAAGGGTAAAACAAGGTCAGGGTATTATCAATAGTTTTATTCCCGATACTGTTGAGCGTTGGGGCGATTATACCTCGATTCAAAGAAGGTACAATAACAAAAATGAATATTGGTTAGCTGGTTCATTTGGCAAATCGAATGACAAG
>CAJBKH010000334.1 GCA_903953615.1 uncultured Bacteroidota bacterium | reverse complement strand
AGTTGAAATGAATTGTTTCATATTGGTTATTTCTTATTGGTTATTGGTTATTGGTTATTGGTTATTGGTTATTGGTTATTGGTTATTGGTTATTGGTTATTGGTTATTGGTTATTGGTTATTGGTTATTGGGTTATTGGGTTATTGGGTTATTGAGGTGGTGAGTGGTATTTCCTTAATAACGATTAACTAATAACTATTAACTTGCTTACAAGCAAATCAAAACCTTAGGGAGTGTTTCCAAGAGAAGTTAATGCCTTTGAATACATAATCTAACAAAGGGGTTGCCATGGAAACTAGAAACAAAGCCTTCACGGGTGCGCCATTCATGTATTTGAATTCGGCAAAATAAAAAGCCAATACGGCTATGCACACACTCCAAATCATGCGCACCTTTTTATTATTAGGCGTTGTGCTTGGATCGGTAATCATAAAAAAGGAATAAAGTAACAAAGCCCCATTGCTTAGTTTGTGAATGGTGAAATCAATTGGCCAGCCTAAATAAACCGAGCTATAACAAAATTGAAGGAAAGCATACGTAAAAAAGAATACCAAGCCAGTATCCATTCTACCTACCTTTAATAAGAGAATACTGCCAGCCGCAAAAATGAAATACAAAACAATTAAACTACTGCCCCATTGACCAGGTGACACCCATGCGAGCTTCGTAATATAGATAGTCAACACCAAGCCGATGTTTGCAGGATTGAACACATGTTTACCATTTATTCTTAGGATATATTTTGAGGCAATTGCTATGAAGGCCGCCAACACTGCTACTTGCCAGTATTGTGTTTTTAAAAGTATGGATAAACCAAGGGAACTAATGGCCGCACTCTTTAAAGCATCGAAAGGTTTATGAAATACAATACAAGCAATAATTTGCGTACACAATGCCGTTATTATGATAGACCCAACAATAAGTGGATTAAAATCCCAATGCAAACTTTGTACACCATATATAAGGAATACACTTAAGTAAACAATCTGGTAGAAACGTGCATCGGCCAACTCGCGAGTAATGCCATTTTGAAGGGTGCTAATTTTATTCATAGGTATCAACTATTTAAAGTTTAATACCATTGGTTTTGAAAAGGTAAACGGAGAAAGTTGGCAGTTGGCAAGACAAAATTATAATTTAAGGGACTACAATACCAATCAGTGAAGTAGTGGTTACTCTTTCAATAAGGACATTTACAAAATCGCCAATCTTATATTGACCTTTTGGAAAAACAACTTTGCTATTTTGATCGTTCCGACCAGCCAAATCATTTTCACTTTTTTTAGAAACGCTATCCGCTAATACGCGAACTGTTTTACCAATGTATGATTTGTTATTGGCCAAAGACATTTTGCTCTGCAAATGAATAATCTCTGTTAAGCGACTGCCTTTCACTTCCTCGGGTACATCGTCGGTCATTTTTTTTGCCGCCAAAGTCCCTGGTCGCTCGCTGTATTTGTACATGTAGCTAAATTCAAACTGACATGCTTCCATGAGGCTTAAGGTATCTTGATGGTCTTGTTCGGTTTCGGTACAAAAGCCCGAAATAATATCGCAACTAATGCTGCACTCTGGCATCAGTTCTTTGATACGCGCATGTTTTGCCATATACCATTCGCGGGTATAGGTGCGGTTCATGGCCTCTAGTATACGTGTACTTCCACTTTGCGCTGGCAAATGTATATGCTTACAAATATTGTCGTACTTTTTCATCACTTGTAATACCTCTTCCGAAATATCCTTTGGATGCGAAGTACTAAAACGGATGCGCATTTCAGGATTAACCAATGCTACCATTTCTAATAACTTATCGAAAGTAACGGCATTTTGTTTAACCGATTCTTCGGCATTTTTGAATTCTACTTTAGGACCGCCACCAAACCACAAATAGCTATCTACATTCTGACCTAATAGTATTACTTCTTTATAGCCTGAATCGCTCAATATTTTTACTTCGTTAACAATGCTTTCTGCATCGCGACTGCGTTCGCGGCCACGCGTAAAAGGCACCACGCAGAAGGAGCACATGTTATCGCAACCGCGCATAATGCTCACAAAAGCCGAAACCCCATTGGTATTCAATCTCAAAGGCGAAATTTCTGCATAGGTTTCTTCGCGACTCAATAACACATTAATGGCTTTATTGCCATCTTCAACTTGGGCTACAAGTTTTGGCAAGTCTCTGTAGGCATCGGGCCCTGCTACGATGTCAACTAATTTTTCTTCTTCTAATAATTTACTCTTAAGACGCTCGGCCATGCAACCTAAAACACCAATGATAAGGTCTTTATTTTGCTTTTTATTGCCACGCAGGTGTTTTAAACGGTCGCGGATCTTTTGCTCTGCATTGTCGCGGATGGCGCAGGTATTTAGAAAAATAACATCGGCATTGAACTCATCGTTTGTAAATTCAAAACCATGCTCAGCCATTATCGAACCAATGATTTCACTATCACTGAAATTCATGGCACAACCATAGCTTTCTATGTATAATTGTCTTAAATTTGTTTCAACAATGGGTTGTATAATGGTATCGGGCGCCTGCATAAGGAGTGCAAATTTAGGTAAAAATAAAAATATTGCCACCACCGACGCAACCATTCTAATAAATGGCAGACTAAAGGATAGAATTAAAACTAAAATTTGAGCGATATTGATGAATTAATATTGGCATGTAAGGCAAATGAAAGCTGGGCGCAAGAGAAACTTTTTAAGCTCTTCGGCCCGAAAATGCTTGGTATTTGTAGGCGTTATCTGGTTTCGCTAGATGATGCAAAGGACGCTATGCAAGATGGATTCGTAAAAATTTTCACCAATTTACACAAGTACGAGGGCAGAAGTAGTTTTAATACTTGGATTACAAGAATCATGATGAACACCGCCATTGATAGTGTAAAAAAGTTAAACAAAGTACAATTTGTGAGTGACGATCATTACTTTAATGATGGTGGCGAAGAAGACTATGTAGAGGCACCGCAATTGAGTCAAGACCAGTTATTGGCATTAATCGATACCATGCCTACTGGCTATAAAATGGTATTTAATATGTATGCCATCGATGGTTTGGGGCACAAAGAAATTGGTGCAGTGTTGGGGATTAGTGAAGGAACTAGCAAATCGCAATTAAACAGAGCCCGTACTTATTTAAAAACGGAAATTATAAAACTGGAACAAACATTAGGTTAAAAGAAATTGTCGAATACGAAAATACATATTGATCAATTATTTGCAAAAGGCTTAGAAAACCTTGAATTACCGGTATTTTCTTCAGATTTCGAAAAGATAAAAGCAGAGGTAACAGATGCTGCAACAAATAATTTATTGTTCGAAAATTTTGAACTTCCTGTTACTGATAAAGATTGGCAAGGCATTAAAGGACGATTAGAAAAAGAGCCCAGTAGAACTGTAGTTTTACTGCCTACAGACTATGCCAAAGATGTTTTCAAAGATTTTGAAATTGCAGTAACCGATGCCGATTGGACAGCCACAAAAAACAAGTTAGAGGCTTCATCAAAGAAAAAAATGGTTTGGTGGTGGTGGTTGAACATGGCCATTATAGGGCTATTGTTAGGTACATTGGCCAATTATTTTACACCTTTGCATTCAACTACAAGTTTAGGACAAACCAATAAAACAGACATTAAAAATGCAATTGTTTCTGAAGCACCTGCGATTGCGCCTCCTGTCAAAAATACAAGTCCTGAAGTATTCATACCTGAAACAACAATTGAAACGCCTTTAAAAGCAAACACTAACACAAGTTCTCCAATTGTAAAGCAAGCCAAGCGCGTTCAACATAGGGCTAATTTAAAAAGCATAGCAGCAAAACCAAAAGTGGTTCAGTTAACTGCCGACTACACTTCTCATAGTTCCCTTTCAAAGCCCTCTTCTAGTGAACCAATTGAAGCAACAAGTTTAATTAATACGGCCCCAATTGCCAATCCAATTAAAACTGAAATGGTGAGTGCGCATTCTCAAAAAAGCAGTATTGAAAATATTCTGAATAATACTGAAATAAAAGCAGTACCTGAAACTTTAGACGGCATTTCAGGCAGAGAGAAAGTAACTGAAGTAATTATCAATCCTGCAAGTGAAACCATAACACCTGCCCTTGCATCGATTGATACAAGTAAAAAGGGAACACCGAAAACTACAACGCCTCCTCCCCCAGGACCGCCACGAATTTTACCTCATTTTTATGTTGGATTGGTAACTGATATCGACCGCACCTATCGCCATTTGAGCGGCAATAATTCAAGTGCTTACAACAACATTCGAAACAATGCAGATAAGACCATTACACAATTCTCTTATGGCTTTGTGGCAGGCATGCAAAAAGCGCGCAATCAGTTTCAAATCGGAGTGCAAATGACCTCTCAGAACTTCACATCGAATTATAATTATGTCATTCAAATACAAGATTCAATTCCTGTTTTTAGCCCGCAAGGTATTTTGGTTGGCAAATTTCCTTTTGGCAAAAAAAGAGATACCACGATTTCTGGCAGTACACAGCTGGCTGTAAAAAAGGTAAATATACCATTTACTTATAATCGTTTTTGGAAATTAGATGGTAAAACAGAATTGATGACTGGGGTGAATGGTATATTAGGGATTACAGTAAAAAGTTCTGGTGACTTTATGTTGAATCCTGCGAATAACCAACTTTATCATTTTAATTATCTTAAGAAAGCACAGAACACTTTAGCTTTCAGTCCGGGCTTAAGCCTAGGCATACAGCGCAAATTCGGTACTTCGTTTTTGCTACAAACCAATTTAGCAGCGTCTTATACCGTAACCAATCGCTACAACAATGATTTCACTGCTAAACAATATCCTTACAGCACCAGTGGCAGTGCTTTCAAGGCGCAAGAGCACCTATACAGTTATGGCCTTTCAATTAAATTATTATATTTGTTAAACTAGATGAAAAGTAAGAAGTTAAGGAAAATTATTTTGGCATTCATTTGCCTCATTTTTGCTTTTCAAGCAAAGGCTCAAGTATGGTTTCCTGAGGGTGAATTTTACATGCCCCAACCCGTTGCTTTTACAATTGATAACAACCTAATTTTTACCGTTAGTAAATATAACGAAGATACCACAAAATCGTATTGGGTAGTGGGCAAATACGATGGCAAAAGCTGGAGTAATTTACCGGCTTTGGTTTTGAACAAAACAGCAGAAATTAATACCATTAAATTGTATGGTACACAGCTATTTGTTGGCGGCAATTTTACTTATGACAATGGGGCTTACTCTGCCTTAATCAAATTCAATGGCACCAATTGGGGGCCAATCTCTAAATTTAAACGCAACAACCAACAGAACGCTGTTGTTTCAACCCTCGAAATTTTCAACAAAAAATTAATCATTGGCGGCAATTTCAATTCTGTTTTAGCTTCCAAAGATTCGGTACCCTATTTAGTAGCTTATAACGGCCTTAATTTCTCACCTGTATTTAATTGCAACAATTGTATGCCAAATGGCCCTGTGATTGATCTTGCAGCAACCGATACACTTCTCGCAATTGCAGGTAATTTTACAAGTATGAAAGGCAAGCGTTCAAATTATCTGTTTGTACATCACTTAAGCGATGCTTTCGATAGCTTTGCAAATACGCCTACCATTATTGATCATTTAGCTTTGAAGGGCCACACTATATTTGGTTCTGGCTTGCTCAACAAGGAGCGTAAAATATACAAAATTGACAATGGTTTCACTGATTTAAAATTGAATTTTGATTCAATCCTTAAAGTTAATAAATTGGAAATATTCGAAAATGAATTATGGATGAATGGGGTAGCCTTTATAAAAGGCAGTAAAATTCCACGCAGTACATTAGTATATAACAACGCAACATTGTTATGGGAAGACAAAAGCAACAATTACCCAGGGGCCAAATCAATAATAGTAGGGAGAAATGCTTTATTTGCAATAGGAACAGCGCCAAAACCATTGAGCATTTGGAATAAAAATATGCATGTGATGCGGTTTTATAAAAATGCGGTGCTCACTAGTGTTAAAGTCTTTTTAGATTCTAACAACAATTGCATACAAGACAAAAACGAACGTGTTTTGCCGCGACAGTTTATCAAAATGAGCACCCCTTTGAATCGCTATGCCATTACCAATGAAGCTGGGATGGCTGAATTTTTATTTGTACCAATAAGTCCTAAGATTCCTTTCACGATTAGTTTACCGCGCAATTTCAAACGCAGCAATTGTTCATTCGATACAGTATTTAAAAGTTATAATAAAAATTTTATAGACAGTGTTGCATTTCCTGTCACTAGAAAAACCAATGTCAATGATGTGAAAGTGATTATATCCGCACCAAAAGGCACACAGGTAATGAAAGACAAACGCACGGAATATTTTGTAACATGTGAGAATGTTGGATCAAATATAGTTTCTGGCTTGCTTAAACTTAAAAAAAATCCATTATTAGCCTCATCGGTAACAGAACCTAAACCAGAACCAAGTACTACTTTGGAAACAGTGGTATGGAGTTACGTCAATTTAAAACCAGGTGAAAAACGCAGCTTTTTCTTTTCTGGCATTGCATACGACACATCCTTTAAAGACAATGCCCCTCTGCAAGCCCAAGCTTCTGCTTCGATAGCAGCTGCTAACAATGACTACCCTGACGATGACAGTGACTCCATAGAGCAGTATATTGACAACAAATATGCACCTTTTAGAAAAGACATTTACCCTGCGCCAAACCCTGGCGATTCAGTGAGTTACTTAACCATGAACAATCGCGACATTCGTTACAATATCAGCTTTAACAATTACACGTCAAACATGGTATACAATGCCGTTATTACAGATACTTTGGACTTAAATTTAGACATGTCTTACATTCAAGAAACGGGTAGTAATAAAGCTTATTATACAGCGTTAGAAAGCGATCCCAACAACCCAAATCGCGGTATTATTATTTGGCATTTTCCTAACATCAATTTGGCAGCCAATCCTACCATGGATTTTGAAAATCCTAACAGTGGCTCCTACATTGGCTTTAAAATAGTTATGAAACCAATTAGCAATGGTTATATTGTAAAGAACACAGCGGCCGTTTTTTACGACAACCAGTATGTTGGCAAAACCAATACTGCCTATTGCACAGTTGCGAATACAAGCATTAAATCAGTTCATAAAAACAATTCATTTGAAGTGTATCCTAACCCTGCGAACGATCAACTCAATTTGAAATTGTCTTTGAGTCTAAACGACAAAGTTTCTATTTACAATGTACAAGGACAGATTGTTTACGAGATGCGCGTGAATGAAGCGACTCCAATGCTAAGTCTGCCAATTGAATTCCTATCAAACGGTTTATACGTGGTACAAATTCAAAAAGGGAGCACCCTGCTTTGCAGTAAATTTATCAAACAGTAAGGTTTGGTCAAAATTCGGTCAAATTTGAACAAACCGATATTTTGAATCCATTTTCCTTCTTCAAAATAGCCTATGAACCTAGTAAATACTAGCCTTTGGCTACAATTTAGGTAGCCTTATCGATTTGCTATTATTTAAAATCTAAATT
>CAJBKH010000333.1 GCA_903953615.1 uncultured Bacteroidota bacterium | reverse complement strand
CACTCAACTGTATTTTTAACAACATGTTAAGCTCTTCTTTCACCTTTGGATCGAGTATTGGAAAACAAATCTCAATGCGATTTTCCAAATTACGGGTCATCATATCGGCAGAGCCCAGATACATTTTCTCTTTACCCCCATTGGCAAAAACATAAATCCTCGCATGCTCCAAAAACCTATCAATGATACTGATGACATTAATGTTTTCGCTTTGACCTTTAACACCTGGCACTAAACAGCACATACCCCTAATAATTAATTGAACCTTGACACCTGCATTGCTTGCTGCATAGAGCTTATTAATAACTTCAACATCTACTAAGCTGTTCATCTTCATAATAATGAATGCCTCTTTTTTCAGCTTTTTATTTTTTATTTCAACATCAATCATTTTTATAATTGATTCTTTCAAATTCACTGGTGCAACCAGCAGCTGATTAAATTTAATCGTTTTGGTTTTAAAATCTTCAATGAGATTAAATACCCTGCTCACCTCTGTGGTTAGCTTTTTATTACTTGTAAAAATTGAATGGTCGCAATAAATGCGGGCAGTTTCACCGTTGTAATTACCCGTTCCTAAATGCGCATATAAATTTACAATATTGTTTTCCTTGCGGTAAATTAAACACATCTTGGTATGTATTTTATAACGCGGTACACCGAATAAAACTGTAGCCCCAGCTTCTCTTAATTTGGTACTCCAAAAGATATTGTGTTCTTCATCAAAACGCGCTTTTAATTCCATCACCACAAATACTTTTTTGCCATTTTTTACCGCATTAATTAAAGCATTGACGATGTTAGAATTTTCGGCCACACGGTACAATGTAATTTTAATGGCCAATACCGATGGATCAATAGCCGCCTCGCGCAATAAACGCACTACATACCCAAAAGGTTGGTAGGGATTACTGAGCAAATAATCCCGCTTTTTTATCACATCGAACAAACATTTGGCATTGTCTAACTCAGGCATGTACAATGGGTCTATGCTTTGGTATTTTAAATCTGAGCGTTTAATGTCCGGGAAGGAAATAAAATCTTTGAAATTATGGTAACGTTGACCAGGAATTAACTCCTCACTTTTCACCCTCAACTTGCGATTGATGAATTTCAACAAGTCGGGCGCAATATCGGCATCGTAAATAAAACGCACCGGCACACCTTTCTTTCTTTGCTTTAAAATCTCACTTAATTTATCGACTAAGTTTTGAGAAATATCATTGTCCAAATCCAATTCAGCATCGCGGGTTAATTTAATGGTATACGCTTCGAAACTATCGTAATCGAAACTCGAGAACACCACATCTAAATTAATACGTATAACATCATCAACAAACATGATAAAGGTATTACCATCTTGTTTTTTCAATTGAAAGAAACGTTTCTTAACTTTGGTAGGCAGAGGAATTAGGGCATACTTAATTTCACCAGTCAAACTGTTTTTAAGTTTACAGGCCAAATAAACAGTATTATCTCTTAAGAAAGGAAAAGGGCTATCTTGTGATAGTATCAAAGGGAAAATGGCGTTGAGAATTTCTTCTTTAAAATATTTTCTCACCTCGGCTACTTGCTGAATATTGATTTGTTTTTCGTTGATGAAAAAAATATTCTTTGCCTTAAATTCTTCTAATATGTTTTGATAGATTAAATTGAATTTTGCCTGTTGAACAATTACCTTATCGTGAATTTCTTTCAAAAGCATTTTGATTTCCTTTTGATTGATTTGTTCAAGGCTGCCCTTTTTAATTTGGAGCATGCGCTTGTTGGTAGCTACTCGCACCCTAAAAAACTCATCGAGGTTAGAAGAAAAAATACCTAAAAATTTTAGGCGTTCCAACAAGGGAACATTTGCATCATTGGCTTCTTGCAATACTCTATCATTGAATGCAAGCCAACTTATTTCTCTGTTAATGTAACTAATTTTCTTTTTTGCCATATTGCAACCTTACACTTTTTAATATTGTAGTTCGAGGTAAATTGGATAATGATCACTGTAACCATTTAACCATTTATTGCCACCAAATGTTCTTAAAGGGAAGCCTTCATATTTGCCTGTTTGAGTTAACCAGTTGGCATCCAAAATATTCACCGACTTTTTTATGTATTCTATTTTTTTACCATCGATAAGTGATGGTGTTATCATGAATTGATCGAGGCAATTCATTTGACCTTTGAAATTATAAGAACCTCTACCAACTGATTTAAAGTCCCACATCAAATTCAATAAATTGGCCCCACCCTTTTGATTGATGTTATTGGCCATGACACCTTCTTTGATACTTTTATCCCAAGGCTCATCGTTAAAATCGCCCATTACAATTAGATGATCGTTTACCATGTTCAGATGCGAATTAATGAAATTTCTACACGTTTTTGCTGCATCCATGCGATTTATTTCACTCTCATCTTTGCCTTCTCTTCGCGATGGGAAATGGCATACATAAAAACAAATGGTATCGTTTGATGCTATTAACAAAGCCTTTACGAACAATTGATCGCGGGTACGGTCATTTAAATCTTTGGTAAGTACGACTGGTACTTTTTCTGAACTGAGTACTTTGAATTTTCTAGTTTTATAAATCAAGGCCACATCTACGCCACGCTCGTCGGGCGAATCATAATGTACCATGCCATATTGCCCTTTCAAATCGCCTGTATTGATAAGATCTTCTAGTGCTTTTGCACTTTCCAATTCGCATACACCTAGCACATCTGGTGCTTTGCCATTGGCCAATTGAGCAATGACCTTGGCCATGTTGTCTAATTTTTGATGGTAGCGGTCGCTCGTCCATTGGTATTGACCGTTGGGTGTAAAGTCTTGGTCATCGTGGTCGGTATCATCCACATCATCATATAAATTATCGATGTTATAAAAGGCGATGCTGAGCACCTTCCCATTAGAAACATTGCTCTTATTGCGACAGGTAGCAGCGCTAAGAACAACAAGAAACAATAATAGATGAAGGGTATACCGGGTCATACTTCATGCAAAGAAAGTCTTTATAATGTTAACACACTATTATGAAAATGTTTTTCTCTTATAAATTTTTCTACAAATTGTATTTGCTTTAGAAAGAATTAATCCTAAATTTGCACTCCTTTTTAGGAAGGAAAAGCCCAGGTGGCGGAATTGGTAGACGCGCTGGTCTCAAACACCTGTGGGAAACCGTACCGGTTCGACTCCGGTCCTGGGCACCGTGAAGTAGAGAAAGTCCTGATAGTTTTATCAGGACTTTTTTTTATGTCTAATGCTTTTGCTTTCTAATTTAATTGGTGGCTAGGACTTTCACACTTCACGGCACGCCAGGGAGCACAGACTAAGGGAGTGGTTGGCCCTTTTTTCGCTGATGCGATTTTTTTATTGTTATGTAATGACCATGACTCCTCCTTTTGGGACTATTTTTATTTCCAATGCTTTTGCTTTCTAATTTAATTGGTGGCTAGGACTTTCACACTTCACGGCACGCCAGGGAGCACACACTGAGGTCGGGGTTGGATCTTTTTTCGCTATCGCTCAAAGATTTTTTAAGGAATACAATGTTAAGCAACTTGGACTGACAATAATCAGAGCGAGTTTGAATCCACAGTATTCTAATCTTTAATAATTTTGCTACATTTGCACCAAAATTTATTCAAATCAAAAAAAAATAATATGAAAGTAACAGTCGTAGGAGCCGGAGCAGTAGGCGCAACCTGTGCAGACAACATTGCACGCAGAGAACTTTGTTCAGAATTGGTATTGTTGGATATTAAAGAAGGTATTAGCGAAGGAAAAGCTTTGGATTTATTTCAAACCTCTTCATTGTTAGGTTTTGACACTAAAATTTCTGGAAGCACCAACGATTATAGCAAAACAGCCGATAGCGATGTAGTTGTTATTACTAGCGGTATCCCTCGTAAACCAGGTATGACCCGCGAAGAATTAATCGGTATCAATGCTGGCATTGTGAAAGGCGTTACTGAAAATATTTTAAAATACTCTCCGAATGCGATTTTTATCATTGTAAGTAATCCCATGGATACGATGACTTACCTTGCTTTGAAAGCAAGTGGTTTGCCTAAAAACAGAGTGATTGGTATGGGTGGCTTATTGGATAGCGCGCGTTTCAAATGTTATTTATCTTTGGCTACTGGTGCTTCTACCAACGACTTACATGCTGTTGTAATTGGTGGTCATGGTGATACTACCATGATTCCTTTAACAAGAATGGCGACTGTCAATGGTTTACCTATTAGCAACCGTTTAAGCGAAGAAGCTTTGAAAAAAGTAGCTGCCGACACAATGGTTGGTGGTGCAACTTTAACAGGCTTATTGGGTACTAGCGCATGGTATGCGCCCGGTGCTGCAGTAGCTGCCCTTGTTGAAGCAATTGTTAGAGACGAGAAAAAATTAATGCCATGTTGCGTAATGTTAGAAGGCGAATACGGTCAAAACGATATCTGTTTAGGTGTACCTGTAATTATTGGTAAAAACGGTTGGGAAGAAATCGTTGATTACAAACTTAATGAAGAAGAACAAGCAGCATTCAGCAAATCTGCAGAAGCAGTTCGCAGCATGAACAGTGTGTTGAGCACTATGAGTATGTAAAATTACTGTCAGAATCTTGTAAAAAAAAATCAAAAAAGCCAGCACATTAAGTGTTGGCTTTTTTATGTAAACTACCCAACCTTTTTGAAAATTGGCATATCCCTAGGTAAATCAAATATTTTTTTAACCCATCTTATCATTATAAAGATTAAAAGAATCAATATTTAATTCCAGCCTTTCAAAGCCTCACTCGGCCACTTTGAAATGCACCAATTATTTGTTATATTTGTTACAATTTGAAAAGACTCGTACTCATACTTCTTTTATCCTTACCCCTTGCGTTGTTGAGTCAAAAATCCAATACAGGGACCGAATTTTGGACGGGGTTTTTAAGAAATTACGATTCTACGTTTTCTGGCAGGAAAGATTCCCTCCGCCTGTACATATCGGCTACCAACAAAACCAAGGTTGATATTTCAATACCATTGCAAGGTTACTCCGCTTCCATTCAAATACCAAAAGACAGCGTAGTGGTTTTCTTAATTCCCTTGCATCTTGGTTATTTGACAGACTATGATGTTATCAGAGATAAAGCCATTCACATCACCTCCGATTTTCCAATCTCGGTTTCGGCCATGAACTTGTTATACGCCACTACCGATGCCAGTATTGTATTGCCTTATGCCAACATTCCTAGCAAGACCACTTATGTTGTTGGCAATCCAAGTACGGGCAGCACCAGTGAAATACTTTTGGTTGCTGGTGAAGACTCAACAAAAGTAAAAATCATTCCAACTAATACCACACTCTCTGGTAATGCAAGTAATGTGCCCATTTACCTTACCCTTAATAAAGGACAGCTTTACCAAATGGGCAGTAGCAAAGATTTATCGGGTTCGATAGTAAGTGTTCTCTCTCCAAATAAGTTGGTTTTATTTACAGGCGACCGTTGTTCGGCTTGGCCTTGTGGCGCTTGCGACCATGAGTTCGAACAGGTATTGCCCAACGATGTGTTGGATACTGCTTATTGTATCCCTTCGCATTTTGGCCATATTAAAGGTTACCTTTTAAAAATGATTCCGCTTGATTCGAGTACCGACATTCGTGTGAATGGTGTTTTATACAAAAATGTATCACGCCTTAATCCATTGACCATCGATGTAAAAAGCGATTCAGGCTATTATGCTTCATCCAATAAATTGTTTCATTGCCACCAATTCTTAAAAGGTGCTGGCTGCAGTGGCTATATAAACTCTAGCTATGGCGATCCTGCTCAACTTGAATTGGTAAGCATAAAGTATTTTGGAGAATCATCTCTCTTCAGTACGGTGAATTCATTTAATTTGAAAGATCACTTCGTAAACATTGTCATTAAAACCAGTGCTAAAAACAATGTTTATTTAGACAAAACAAAAATCGACTCAAGTGAATTCATAAAATTTGCTTACGCCCCTACCTATTCCTTTGCACGTTTAAAAATTAGCATTGGTCAACATCTGCTCGAAAGCTCCGATGGCTTATTGGCTTATTGCTATGGCGTTGGTTATTATGAATCGTATTTGTATTTATCAGGTTTTAGTTTGCCTAATTTCGATTTAGCATTTAAAGATTCGGTTTTAAAATACGATTGCAAAAACAATAAAATCAATGTGCAATTCAGAGCCAAGTCGGATAAGGTGCTTAAAAAATATACTTGGCATTTTGGCGACAACACCTCTGCTACGGGCAATCCTGTTCAACACCTCTACAACTCGACAGGCAACTACACAGTGAAGCTTGTTGCCGAAGATTTTGCAGGCAAAAAAGATTCTGTAACACTTATAGTCATCGTGAATTGGCCTGTATTTGACCCCTTGCGCAACAAGATTATTTGCGGTATTGACACTGTTCTTTTTCAGGAAAAAAATCCTTTCTTCTCTAATTTTAAATGGCAAGACAATAGCACCAATAATTACTACAAGGCTTGGGACAATAAAAAAGTGTGGGTAAACGCCACAGACACTTCTGGCTATTGTAAATTTAGTGACACTGCAACAGTTAGCAAGATTGATATTTTTTCGAAATTGGTGGTCGATTCGATTGAAAAATGTTGGAAATACAACCGCTTTAAGTTCGAAGATTCGACAAAAATATTGTCCGATCAGATTTTACACAAGGCGTGGGTTTTTCCATGGACAACAGTTTGGGACAAGGATCAAACAACAGTGCGTTTTCCAATGCCGGGCAAATACAAAGTGTATTTTGATGTGTATACCACCCAAGCCAATTGCAAGGCCCGCTACCCAATTAACGTAACGGTGCACCCTATGCCTAAAGTGTTCGCAAAAGTGAAGGGTAAAAATTTTTGCAGTGGTACACCTATCGAATTTTATGATAGTTCGCAAATCGTAACAGGCTCTATTAAATCGGTGCGTTGGGTATTTGATGATACCACTAGTTTAATAAGCGATTCATTAAAAACAATTAAAAGTTTAAACTATTATCAATCAAATTCGGATGTGGTTAGGTTTTATAAACATATTGCCATTTCAGACAGAGGCTGCAGCGACACAGTTATCAATGCAGTTCAAATTTGGCCTAAACCAAAAGTTGATTTTTTACTCAATAGTATTGATACCATTCAGTGTTTACCTTCTGCTCGCTGGACCTATACAAGCATTGCAACCGTTGCGGCAGATACCATGAATCTGTTTTGGGATGCAGGCAATGGCAGAACCAGTACCAATTATTCCATAAAAAATATTCGGTATTTTTCCGCTGGCAGATATACTGTTAGTTTAAAAGCTATATCTACCTTTGGTTGTGAAGAAATCAAAATCAAACACGTAGAAGTGCTTGATATCCCTAAAGCACAATTTAAAATCAATGATAGCACCCAATGTTTCAAAGACCATTTATTTAAATTCAAAGATACCACCTTGGGCAATTATTTAAGTTATAAATGGGACCTTGGCAATGGCCAAACTTCACAAAAAGCAAGCATAGATTCAGTATACTATACGACCGTTGGAAGCTATAAAGTTAAATTAAAAATTTCTGCACCGTACAACGGTTGCGAAGATTCTACCATGCGCATGGTGTATGTTTTAAAGGCACCAATTGCAGCTTTTAAAATTAACAATGACACCCAATGTCTCAACAGCAATTCATTTACTGTAAACAATCAAAGCACCTATTTCCAAAACTACGCAGGTGCCCAATGGCGTTATAAAAATACCATAGATACCAATTACAATTTAAAAAACATAGTGTTGACTGATACTGGTAGGCATATCTATAGTTTAAGGGTTATCGACAACGAAGGTTGTACCGATTCAAGCACCTTTAACTTGCAAGTGGGTGGTCAACCAGTACCACAATTTATTGTGAACGACAGCATCCAATGTTTGAATGGCAACCGCTTTGTTTTTAGAACCAGCAACTCAAAAGGCATTATCAATTATTGGCGAATTGATGGGCAGTTAGTCTATACAGGAAGTATAGATAGCACAGTTTACATTGGCAACACTCCGGGTCCCCATACCATCCGGTTAGTGCAAGCTACCACTGCTCAATGCAAGGACAGTCTTTCTAAAAAATATTTTGTGCTCCCTGCACCACTTGCTAATTTTATTATCAATAAAGATACCCAATGTTTTACTGGTCATGGTTTCGACTTTTCGGATGCTTCTGCTGCCAATAATGACAAGGTGAATACTTGGACTTATAAAATTGGAATACAAACCTATAACGACAATGCGAATTTGGGCAATATTCAATTTGCCAATGCAGGCATCTATCTTGTTCAATTAAAAATTCGCACCAAAGAAGGTTGTGCAGATAGTATTACCAAAAATGTTGCTGTGCTTAATAATCCAGTCGCGCAAATTATTGGCGACACCGTTTGTCTATATGAAATGGCTACCATTCAAGGCTTGCAAAAATCAGGTGCTCCGATACAAAACTGGGATTGGCAATTGGGCGATGGCTTTAGTGGCAATAACCAACAACTACAACACCTATACGCAGTTGCCCAAGCCTATGATTTAAGTTTAACGGTTACAGATAACAAAGGTTGCAGATCAACCGCGAATGCCACCAATGCCGTATTGGTGCATGCCTTGCCTGATGCTAGTTTTATGTTTCAAGAAACAGGCGATGGGGTGAGTGCTAGTCGGATTAAATTTTTACCAATCTTGCAAACGGGCAATGCTTATTTTTGGCGCTTTCCAAATCAACAAAGCAGTAATCTAGATACACCTGTTTTAATAGTGACCGAATTATTAAAAGGCAAGATTACTTTGCGTGTTAGCAACGTATTTAACTGCACCGATAGCAGTGAACAAAGTATCTATATATACCCAAAAAATTTCAATGTTTACATTCCAACCGCTATCACAATCAATAACGATCAAATTAACGATGTGTTTAAAATTGAAGGCTTAAAAAACACCAAAAATTTTGAAATGCAAATCCTCAACCGCTGGGGCGAAACTTTGTTTGTGAGTCACGACCCCAATCTTGGATGGGATGGCTATTACAAAGGCGAATTGGTGCAAGATGGTGTTTACATGTACCAAATTAACTTTACCTACTACGACCGCAAAACCTACCAATTTAGTGGTACATTAACACTCTTAAAATAAACGAAATTAACAATGCATTTTGCAACTGCTTTAAAACCCTTACTTTTTATCTGCATTTTTTTTTGCTGCATTCAAAGCCATGCGCAAGTTAAATTAATTTCTACTGATTCTTTGTTACACATGGTGCGTTCACCAAAAGACAGCAGCACAATTGTGATTAATTTTTGGGCCACTTGGTGCAAACCTTGTGTGCAAGAGTTGCCTTATTTTATCGAGGCCGATTCACTCCTTAAATCTAAAAACATCCAATTTATTTTTGTCTCATTCGATGGTGAAGATGGCCTAAAAAAAGTGAAAAAATATGTAAGCGTAAAACGTTTGCCCGGCACACATTACTTATTCGATAGTTATGATTTTAACGAACTGATAACTTCTGTTGGCGACTGGGAAGGCAATATACCATATACCATTTTACTTAAAAACGGCACACGCAAAAACCACGAAATAAATTTTAGCAGTTTGAAACAACTGCTTAAATTTATAGAAAAGTAACGTTAGTCTTAGTCTTATTAAAATCTTCTGATTTTTTTGTACCTGAGTATAATGGCGATAGCGAAAGACTGTTTTTTTTACATTAAAATGAAAAACGAAAAAATATTTTGCACTATATTTGTTATAACACATATTTACAAATTTTCTAACACTATGAAACACTTATTCTTTGGCTTAATGGTTATCGCTACATTGATTAACATGGCCTTCACCTACACGAGCAATGGTTATGAACCAGGCATGGAAGCGGTAGATTTTAATTTAAAAAACATTGATGGCAGCATGGTATCGATGACTAGCATGGCAGATGCGAAAGGATTTATTATCGTCTTTACCTGCAACGAATGTCCTTTTGCACGCAAATACGAAAACCGCATTATTGCTTTAGACAAAAAATACAAACCACAAGGTTATCCAGTGATTGCCATTAATGCAAACGATACTTTTAATTATCCTGAGGAAGTACACAAAGAGAAAGTTAAACGCGCCAATGACAAAGGCTATACCTTTCCTTATTTAACGGATGAGACCCAAAATGTGGCCCGTACTTTTGGTGCAATGAAAACACCCCATATGTTTTTAATTCAAAAAGAAGGTGACAAATTCATAGTTAAATATACCGGTGGCATTGACAATAATTTCGAAAATGTAGACAAGGTAACCAAAAAATATTTGGAGAATGGGCTCGATGAATTAATCGCTGGCAAAGATATAACAGTTAAAACCACCAAAGCGGTAGGTTGTATGATTAAGTGGGTGCAGTAAAAAACCGAATTAACCTTTCTTTAAAGTAAACCCAAAGGTGGTGCCATCGCCAACGGTACTGCGTACATTGATGGTTTGATGGTG
>CAJBKH010000332.1 GCA_903953615.1 uncultured Bacteroidota bacterium | reverse complement strand
TCAGATCAAGTATTGCAAAATTTTAATGCAAATAGAACAAGATTTGGTTTATAAAAATTATTAAAATGAGAAAACTACACTTATTCATATTCTTTTTTTATACTTTTTTGTATACCAATGCACAAACCGGCATTGGCACTCCAACACCAGACGCTTCTGCGAAGCTAGATGTATACTCAACGAATAAAGGCTTTTTGCCACCTCGTGTTACATTAACTAGTAGTACTGATAATACAACTATCCAAAGTCCTGCAACAGGTTTGTTAGTATACAATACTGGTAATAATGCCGGACTGATAGCAGGGTATTATTATTGGAATGGAACTAGTTGGGCAACTATTGCAACTGCTAGTGGCTCTGGAGTGAGTGCTTCTTTTTTAAGAGGATCAAGATCTGCGGCACAAACAGGATTGACAAATGGTGGAACAGTTATATTCACGCAAGTTGATAATACTGCTGGACAAGAAATGTCTTTAAACACTTCAACAGGTCAAATTACATTAGCTGCAGGAAGAACCTATCGATTAATTGCACAAGTGCCAAATTATCAAACATCTAGTGGGGATGCTAGATTACAACTTGCATGGTATAATGAAACTTCAGGAGCATATATTGGAAGTACTAGTAATGCTTATCCACCTGGCAGTGGTGCATCTTATGGTGCAACAGCAGGTTTATCTGAAACAATAATAACCACAACAGCTACAACTGTTATTTCTTACAGAATTGTACAACTTTCAGCAGCAACTCAATTAGGAGGTAGTTCTGACTTTCCAGTAGCGGGTTCTTACCCTTGGTTTGAAGGGCAAGTAATTTCAGGAAACACTGCTGTGAATGGGCAGAGTGTGGATTATATCCAAGCATCGTTATCTGCCAATCAAGCATTATCTGCTGTTGGAAATATAAATTTTAATACATCCTCGGGTACAGGAATTTCAATAACAAGTGGGGGATTTAATTTGATCGCTAACAAAACATATAAATTAGAAGCCGCAATTGGAGGAGCTTCTGTTGGGTATGCTTATTATGGTTGGGTTGATAATTCAAATAATTTATTATCAGGAGGCAGTATTGGTGCTGTAATTAAAGCAGGTAATGTTCATACTGATGCACCACAAGATAAAGCAGTCGTTTATTTTAACCCAACAGTTGACACAAGAGTTTTTTTAAGGGTATATAATTTATCAGGGACACTAACAGCATATGCTCCATCTTTATCTACAAATTACTCAAGTACTTGGGCAAGTATTCAGCAAGTAGGCTCCTCTGCTATTGTAAATCCTTGGACATTATCAGGTACATCAACATATAATACTACCGGAAATGTAGGTATTGGAACAAGTACACCAACTGAGAAATTGGAGGTTAGTGGGAATGTAAAAGCAACTAATTTCCTTGGAACTGCATCATCAGCAACACTTTATTTACTTGAAGCAACTGCAAGTGTTAATTATACTATGCCTGGATCTTATACTAGTGACCCATGTAGGTATAGCATTGTGAATATTTCCGTCAATGTGCCTAGTAGTTGGTTTAACACTTCTACTTATAAATTTACACCTCAAAAGGCTGGTTATTGGGAAATTGCCGCTAGCTATGATGTTTATAGAAACGGTGAAACGTATTTGTCAATAAATAAAAATAATGTAAATGTGGGACAAGTTGGTTCATTGTCAGAAGTACAACTCATTGTACGCAAAATTATATATCTAAACGGTTCAACTGATTTTATAACTATTAACAATAGTGGTCCTAGTTCAAATACAAGAACTCAAGTCGCTGCAAGCTCTTGGCTTCAGGCTCGTTGGGTAGGTGAATAATTAGACCAGCTATACACTATCTCCTCAAAGCCCCTACATTGCTTGAGAATATTTTAACAGCAATAGCTAAAAGAATGACTCCAAAGAATTTACGCACTGCTAATAAACCCCCTGGTCCTAATAAGCGTTCAATAAAGTTGAGTGATTTTAATACTGCATAAACAATTACTAAGTTTATAAGTATACCTAGTGCAATATATAATTCATCGAAGTTCGCTTTCAACGACATAATAGTAGTAAGCGTTCCGCTACCCGCAATAATAGGAAAGGCAATAGGCACCACTGCACCTGAATGTGCATTTTTATCGCCCTTGAAAATTTCATGACCCAATACCATTTCAAGACCTAATAGAAATATCACAATAGAACCACCCACCGCAAATGATTTTACATCAAGTCCCAATAATTGCAAGAAGGGTTTTCCTATAAATAAAAATAATATCATAAGTGCTCCTGAAATAAGGGTCACTTTAAGTGATTTTATGGCCCCTGATTTTTCTTTCAT
>CAJBKH010000331.1 GCA_903953615.1 uncultured Bacteroidota bacterium | reverse complement strand
CCTTTTTTTAAATTTCCATAAATAAACTTTTTATTTTCTTTTGCCAATTGTGAAGGAAGAGATTTCCATACCATCCGAATTCTTGGTACGATATCATTAGGTGCGTGTTTTGAAAAATCCTGTTCATATGCAGCCAAAATATTCAATTGCTTTTCCCTTACTTTATTAAAATCCTTTTGATTGATAAAGGTCAATACGGCCTCAGGCATTCCACCAACATAGTAATACTGTTTTAATAAATCAACATACTTTGCTTTAAACCCGGTTATCAAATCCCAATTTTTTTTAAGTACCAAATCTAATAATTGCTGCTCGTTTTTGGCCACTAAAAACTCTGAGAAATTCAAGGGATGGAGGTCTAAAAAATCAACCTTACCAACTGGGAAAGACCTGTTTTTATGCAGTGCCACTCCCAAAAGCGAACCCGCCGCAACGATATGAAATTGGTTGGCATTCTCTTGGAAATATTTTAAAGAGGTAAGCGCAGCTTCGCACTCCTGAATTTCATCCAAAATAATCAAGGTTTCGCCCTCGATAATTTCCTCACCCGTTTCAATTTTTAGAGCCATTATCAGTTTATCTACGTCAAAACCACTTTCAAAAATACTGTGCAGCGATCTTGCCGTTTCAAAATTCACATAAGCGATATTTATATAGTGTGTTTTACCAAACTCTTTCAATAGCCACGTTTTCCCCACCTGTCGTGCACCCCGAATAATCAGGGGCTTTCTATCAACCTTATTCTTCCATTGCAACAAATTTTTTAATAACTCCCTTTGCATATCCTTTGCATTTTGTGGTTAAAATTACATTTATTCATTTGTAAAAATGTAATTTAAAACATTTATTCAAACGATAACATAATAATCTGCCTCATCCCCGATCATCCTGAGCACAGCGAAGAAACTTCCCACCCAACTCTTTTAATCAAACTTTAGTATATTCATCGAACAAATAACTTTAAATCTTGTTATGGACCCGCTACTCATTTTACTTGCTGGCATCGTAGTTGTAGTTGGCGGCATCATTTTTTTCAAACTGCACCCCTTTCTTGCCTTACTAATAGCCGCACTCACAGTTGCCTTACTCACTCCTGAAGCATTTACCCACCAGTTTTTTATGAGCAAGGGTATGACAAATGCAGAAGCCCTAAAATTGGCACACAAAAGTATCGGTGAGAGAATTGCCACCGAATTTGGAAACACCTGCGCCAAAATCGGCATACTCATCGCCATGGCCGCCATCATCGGAAAAAGCATGCTAGACAGCGGCTCTGCTGAAAAAATAGTAAGATCAATGCTCAAAGTCACCGGTTCAAAAAGAGCCCCGCTTGGCTTTACCTTGAGCAGCTTCTTCCTTACCATCCCTGTTTTTGTTGATACAGTCATCTTCCTCATGATGCCTCTGGCCAAAGCCATGGGCATGAAACTTGGACGAAACTACTTATTGCTCGCACTTTCCGTTATCGCCGGTGCCGTAATGGCCAACTCCTATGTGCCCCCATCTCCCGGCCCCCTATTCCTCATCGTCGCCATGAACGTGCCAATTGGATTGATGATGGTCTGCGGATTATTGCTTGGATTGTGCACAATCACCGTTGGTTATTTTGTTGCAGTATACCTGAATAAAAAATACGACATACCCCTTCGTGATTCACCCGATGCGAGACTAGAAGACATCGCTGCATTGGCTAAAAAAGACGACAAAGAGTTACCGGCTTTAAGATGGGCGATCCTGCCCGCCTTGTTTCCCATGGTGATGATTTGCATCCGCTCCTTCTTTGAAGCATTTCTGAAGATT
>CAJBKH010000330.1 GCA_903953615.1 uncultured Bacteroidota bacterium | reverse complement strand
TTTTTTCACATTGCGGCATTAATTGATCCTCGGAAAACGCATCAACCTCTATCAATAAATAGGCATTGCCTTGATTAGCGTCGAATGAAATTTGATGGGCCTTCGTAGATAATTCAACACCTCTTTTATCCATAAATTCTAAGGCAGAGGGAATGATACCTGCATTTAAAATAGCTGGCACACATTGACATGCCGCCAAGGCAGAATCAAACGAAGCTAATAGTAATGTATTATATGAAGGAAAGGGGAGTAGCTTAAGTGTAATTTTGGTAATTATTCCCAGAGTGCCTTCGCTACCTACCATCAATTGGGTTAAATTATAGCCAGTTGAGTTTTTTAATACGTTGGCGCCTGTCTGAATAATTTCGCCAGTTGGAAGCACTACCTCCAGGTTTAAAACATAATCGCGTGTGGTACCATATTTAACGCAACGCGGACCGCCACTGCTGTGTGCCACATTGCCGCCCAATGTGCAACTGCCTTTACTTGCTGGGTCGGGCGGATAGAAAAGGTTTCTTAATTGTACTTCATTTTGTAAATGCTCATTGATAACGCCTGGTTCGACAATTGCTTGGAAATTGACGGTATCAATATTTAATATTTTATTAAACTTTTCTAGACTTAAAACAATCCCCTTTTTTACAGGCAAACAACCACCACTTAAACCTGTTCCAGCGCCTCTTGGAACAACGGGTATATAGTGTTCATGGCAGTAGGCCATTATTTTCGAAATTTCTTCAATTGTTTGGGGGATTAATACTAGTGTTGGCTCAAAAAAGAAGTCTTCCGTATGGTCTTTTCCATAGGGTGCTTTCAGGCTTGCTTCTGTAACAATATTATTTTCAAACAGAAAGGTTTTAAAGTAGGCTAAATCAGCATCCTCGATTGTTTTATACTCCATCGGTTCAAAAATAGAACAATGCCTAAAATTATCTATCAAATCAGTAAAAATTATGTCATTTTTTTACAAATGTTAAAACTTTGTAAGTAAATTTACTCAAATTTTTAGTGTAATTCAAAATAAATAAATAGATTTGACCACAAAATAATATAATAGTTATGAAAAAAATTGTACTCGTTTTATGCATTCTAGGAGCTTGGCTGACGAATCTTCAAGGTCAGTCTGTTACCTATAGTGAAACTTTTTCTTCCGGTTCCACCTATTGTCCGGGCAGTTCACAATGGGATAATTGGAAACTTTTTTATGGTAGTTTAGATACAACATCTAAAAGATTTGTAAAGGTAAACGCTTCTGGAACTTATAACACGACTGGTTATACTTGTACAGACCCTTACATTACCAGAAGATTAGCACAAGCGCTTTACACTAAAGTAGCCTATAACGCTTCTTGTGATGGGTATGTTTGGACTGTTGGAAACGCTGGTTCATGTACGGCAAATTCTTGCGGTACATCTTCAGATCAAGTTGAATTAACAGTTAACTCAACTTCTGCGTTGTGCAGTTGTGCAGCAACAGTGAGTTTCAATCCTTTGATTGCGAATTCTAACTGGGGCACTGTTAATGCAGGTAACTGTAGTCCACCTTCTCAAACCATGACACTTAGATTCTTTTTGCCAGATAAGAACAATGATGCAGGTGTGTCGAAGTTTACAAAAGCTGATATTTGTACAAACACACAAGCTTTAAATGCAACTATTACTAACTTTGGTAAAACAAGATTAGATAGTTTTAGATTGTATTGGAGTATTAATGGTACTTTACAAACACCGCGTTATATCACTAGTAAATTAAAAACCCAAGGTGATACAGTTATTTCAATGAACAGTGCATTTGTATTTACTAATAATACTAAATACACTTTCAAATTATGGACTTCAAAGCCAAACGGTGCCGCAGTTGATTCAATACCTGCAAACGATACTTCAAATTTGGTTGTTGATTTCTTAGGTAATCCATCACCTCCAACTGCATCTGATTTCAAACAATGCGGTGTTGGTCGTCCTGCATTGAATGCAACCCCTGCTTCTGCAAGCGATAGTATTCAATGGTTCGATGCTGCTGTAGGTGGCAAATATTTAGGTCAAGGTAAATCATTCCTTGGACCATTCATCAGAGTAACTACAACCTTCTATGCACAAGCGATTCGTTTTGGAGCACAAAATCTATTAAACAATGGTTTTACAGGTGTGAATTATTATGCAGTACCTTATTCTGGTGGCATGGTGAATGTAACAGCTAGTACTGCCATGTTAATGGATAGTATCATGTTCAGAACACAAACTTTTAATGTTAACACAACTTGCGAGGTATATTATAAAGTAGGTACTTATGTTGGTTTCACAACCAACGCTAGTGCATGGACACAATTATTCGCAGGTAAAGGAAGAAACTTTGTAAAAGGTGGTCAAAACTTCTGTAAAATATCAGCGAACCAATTTGCTTTGGCAGCTGGTCAAACTTACGGTTTTTACGTAACAACATCTCCAACTGGAGGCACTAACTATACAATCGCTAAACCAAGTGGTGTAGGTGTAAGCAATGCTGACCTAACCATTCAAGGTGGTACTTTAATTGCTAACTTGTTTGGTACCAGTGGTACTGCAACCAATTATACAATTGATTTGGAAATTACTACAAGAAAATCTTGTGCTAACCCTAACAGAACTGCTCAGAAGGTAACAGTTAATCCTCGTCCTATTGGCGCTGATGTTATTAAAGGAAGTACTTTCCAAGGTCAATTCAAAGTAGGTTCAGTTGCTCAACCAGATATTGCCGAGCCAGGCAAAACTGTCATTTATGAAATGACACCTCCAACTGGTTATACCAATGCCAACCATGCTTCTAAATGGAACATTACTGGTGCAGATGTTAGAACCAAATCAGGATTAGTAGTTGCTCCAACTGAATATTCATTAACAGCTCCGACTTCAACTACAAACGCGAAGTTAACTTTTACACCAAGTTCAAACCTTTGCGATAGTTTAGTAACATTTAAAATTACATTCTTAGACTTAGGTCCATATTTCTGCGATTCTACTGTTGTAAGAACAGTTAAAGTTGCGCCTACTCCTAAAACCAATTTCACTACTCCAACTATTATGTGTGATGGTGATGCTATCTTGTTTAATAATACTACAACCATTGGTTGTGGAGCAAACAAAGATGGTATTGGTTCATACAAATGGTACTTTGGTGATGGCGATAGCGCGGATGTGACTAACCCAGTTCACCAATTTGTTACCAATGGTTGTTACAATGTAAGACTAGTAACTACAAGTTTCCCATGGAATGTGGTAAAAGATACAACGATCATTGTTTGTATTGCAGAGGTTCCAACAGTTAAGTTTAAAGTTACAAATGCTTGCGAAGGCACTGCAGTTAAGTTTGCAAACCAAACTACTATCGGTAGCGGAACACTTTCATATGTTTGGGATTTCGGTGATAACACTGCAACTACTAGTTTAGCTAACCCATCTCACATTTACACTAAAGCAGGTGGTTACAGAGTTACTTTGAAAGTATCATCTAACGGTTGTGTAAGTAGCTTAACTAAAAATGCATATGAATTTGCAAAACCTGTTCCTGCATTTACAATTCCATTGACACCAGTGTGTGCTCAAACACAAATATTGTTTCCTAATAGCAGCACGATATCTTTAGGTGAGACCGGTTCTTACTGGAGCTATGGTGATGGTAAATACAGCACCCTAGATGAAGGTTACAATACTTATGCAACAGCAGGTACCTATAATGTAAAATTGAAATCAGTTTCTGAATTCGGTTGTGCTGACTCTATCAGCAAGCAGGTAGTTATTAAAGCGACACCAGTTCCTACATTTATTTATAACAAATTATGCAGTGGTGAGCCAACCAACTTAATTAATACTACAATTGAAGTGGGTGGTAATCCAGCTTACACATGGACCTTAAGTGATAATACTTCTTATTCTACTAAAGATGTTGTTAAAAATTGGGCAAGCGAAGGTGAGTATACAGCAATTTTGAAAGCTGACTTCACCAATGGTTGTTCAGCTTCTTCTACTCAGAAATTTGCAGTCTTAATTCAACCTAAAGCTGGTTTCACTGTTCAAGATATTTGTTCAGGTGAATTAGCGAATTTTGTTAATCAAACAAAAGGAGACAAAGGCAATATTAAATATGTTTGGGATCTAGGCAACGGTAGCAGCAATGATGCAGCTCCAAAACGCTTATATAATCCAGCGATTACAACTACTTACACTGTTTCATTGGTTGCTTCATACGCAGCTGGTTGTTCTGACACTTCTGCAGGTTCAATCACAGTTAGTCAAGCACCTACTTGCGACTTCTCAATCCAAAACTTAGGTTTCTTAGGTTATAAATTCACACCAGCGAATTCAACTTATAAAAACTACGATTGGTTCTTTGGTGAAGGTGGAAGCAAAATAGCGACTACTAGTCCTGCATACAACTACCAATACGCTGGTAACTTCAAAGTTAAAATGATTGCTACCAACGCAGCAGGTTGCCAATGTGAGGTAACTAAATTAGTAAATGCTAACTTAGCTGTGAATGGTGTTAAAGCTAATTCAAATGTGAATATTTACCCTAATCCAAACAACGGTACATTCACAATTAGCAGTACCAATAACAACGGTATGAAGATTGAAGTTTACAATGTGTTAGGTAGCAAAGTGCTTAGCCAAACTTCAACTGAAGATGCTACCGTAATCAACTTAGGAGATGTCGCAAAAGGTATTTACTTAGTAAAAGTAACTATCAATGGTGTTACATCAACTACTAAAATTACAGTGACTAACTAATTGTTAGAAAGCTTAAATATTAAAAAGGGGTTCAGATCATCTGAACCCCTTTTTTTATGCTTATAGCTTAAGTAAATTATTGTTAGCTTATTCTAACTAATGAATTGAACCTTAATTGAGACTTGAAGTCACAATCTTGTTGTTTATTTCCAGTCGATTTAAATCATTGATAAGCTCTTGACAGATCTCTATGCGTTTGTCGGAACTGTACATGTCAATTGTGTATTTTTTCTGCTGGTCAATAAGACTGACATTTAGCGGATAGCGACCTTCGTATTTTTTGAAAATTAATTCTAGTTCTTCTAATAAGGCTTGGGTGATATCCTTTAAAAACAATTTTACTTCAACGCCATTGAAAAAACGTTCTTTAACATCTTCCATTTTCATGGCCGATACAATGTTCATTTCCCATTCTTTATCGCCCCATTTAGGCTTTTCAATTTTACATTTTATCAATAGGAATTGACTTTCATACAAGATAGGGCGAAGTAAGTCGTAACTGGTTTTAAAATTGAAAAAAGTAAACTGTCCGTCAAAATCTTGGATTGTAAATTTTGAATATTGCTTGCCTGTTTTGGTAATCAAATAATCTACTTTGGTAACAATGCCTCCTACCATAATATTGGCTCCCTTGCGCTGTGCTAGCGCTAGGTTTTCTAATTCAGATAGTTTTGTGTTGGCCAAAACATCGTATTCCAATTTAAAAGTATCCATTGGATGTTGGTTGATAAAAATACCGACCATCTCTTTTTCCATGTTGCAATTTTCTAAAATGGTGTACTCTTCTGATTTAGGCAATTGTGGTTCTGTGAATGTTTCTTGCGTACTCTCACCAAACAATGAATTTTGCGAGCTATTGGCATTCTCTTGGGCCCTTATTCCATATCTAACTGCGATTTCAATACCAGTGCCATTTTCACCTTCGCGCAAGTACTGTGCCTTGTGGTAGCTTTTGTCAAAATCGAAACCACCGCCTTTTACTAAGGCTTCTAAAGTTTTTTTACTAACACTTCTTAAATTACAACGTTTAGTAAGATCAAAAATATTTTTGTAAGGTCCATTGCCATCGCGTTCATTAATAATTTCTTGAGCAGCTGCTTCACCAACGCCTTTCACTGCGCATAAACCAAATCGAATTTCACCTTTAGTGTTAACTGCAAATTGAATATCACTTTCATTCACATCGGGACCAAGCACAGGGATATTGATTTTTTTGGACTCTTCCATCATTTGACTAATCTTGTCAATATTGTTGGTATTGTTAGCCAAAATTGCCGCCATGTATTCAGCAGGGTAGTGGGCTTTTAAATAGCCTGTTTGATAGGCTACAAATGCATAACAAGTAGAGTGCGATTTGTTAAATGCATAAGATGCAAAAGCTTCCCAATCGGTCCAAACCTTTTCACAAATTTTAGGATCGAATCCTTTTGCGGAGGAACCGTCTAAAAATTGGCCTTTCATTTTATTCAGTACCTCAATTTGTTTCTTACCCATGGCTTTTCTGAGCACGTCGGCATCACCTTTACTAAAGCCACCAAGACTTTGAGAAAGCAACATCACCTGCTCTTGATAAACCGTAATACCATAAGTTTCTTCAAGGTATTCTTTCATTTCGGGGATGTCATACTGAATTTCTTCTAGTCCCAATTTTCGCTTGATGAATTGGGGGATGTATTCCATTGGACCTGGACGGTACAAGGCATTCATGGCAATTAAGTCCTCAAATTTATCTGGTTTTAAATCCTTTAAATGCTTTTGCATACCAGGACTTTCAAACTGAAATGTACCAGTTGTTTCGCCTCTTTGATAAAGAGCAAAGGTCTTCTCATCTTCGAGTGGAATGGTGTCAATGTCAATGTCGACATTGTGGTTTTTCTTAATGAGTTGTAGGGCTGTTCGGATGATTGAAAGTGTTTTCAATCCTAAAAAGTCCATCTTGATAACGCCTGAATCCTCGATTACTTTGCCATCGTATTGTGTTAGAAACAAGGTTGAATCTTTGGCAACTGCAATAGGAACGATGTCTGTTAAATCTTTAGGCGCAATAATAATACCTGCTGCGTGAACACCTGTATTTCTCACTGACCCCTCTAATAGCAATGCCTGGCGCAGCACTTCACCGCGAACTTCTGATTTGTTGGCATGCCACTCGCGCAATTGCATGACACCCGGAATATCTTCTTGTCGAAGTTGAATGGTATCGCGGTTGGCAATTTCTTCTGCGTGGTCCTCGTCTTCAATATCAATCACATCTTCTTTAACACCTTCAATCTTTGCGTTGATGACTTGCTTTAAGGTAAGTCCGAGTGGTTTAGAGGGTACCAATTTTGTAATACTATTCGATTCCTCCATGTTCAAGTCCATTACACGGGCAACGTCTTTTACACTCATCTTAGCGGCCATTTTACCATAAGTAACAATTTGTGCTACTTGGTTTTTGCCATATTTTTCGACCACATATTGAATTACTTTTTCACGACCTTCATCGTCAAAGTCGGTATCGATATCGGGCATACTCTTACGATCGGGATTTAAGAAACGCTC
>CAJBKH010000329.1 GCA_903953615.1 uncultured Bacteroidota bacterium | reverse complement strand
TATCCAATTCGATGGATAAAAGAATTAAAAAGAAATGGAAATCAAGTAACAGTAACTTTTTATACGCACCATCATACAAAATCAAATTATAATTTTACTACAATTGAAGGTACTATTCTATATGAAATATCTGAATTTCTAGATCACAGTATGATGCTAGTTAAACTACCTAATTAGAATTTGATTTGCCATTACAACAATTCACACTGCGAGGCACATGCTTTGGCGGAAGAAAAGGTATATTTAAATTTTCATATCACAGACTTAAGTATTTTAAAGATTAACGCTTCTCATAGTAAAAAACAAAATAAAAAAAGCCCCACCAAGTTTGGCAGGGCTAGTTTAATAGTTATGAATTGGTTTTAGTTTTTAATGTATTTTCCACTCGTTACCATTTGTCCATCGACAATTATTTGGAAAAAATATATACCAGAGATTAGTCTACTTACATCTAAACTGTAAGTATAGATGCCCGCGTTTTGAAAGCCAATTTTTACAGTTTTGATAAATTCTCCTTTACTGTTATAAATGGCAATATCTGTTAATCCGCTTTTATTTAGTGCATAATTAATGTGCAATAGATTATCAGTAGGAATTGGATAGGTACCAATTATGATCGCATTATTTTCTACATTGTTATTGATACTGCTGCTATTCGCCATTGGTTTTGATGGCGCTTGACCTTGTTGTACCGGTTTCCCAACAGCATTTTTTGAACTTAAACGTGTTATTCTATTGCTATTATTTGCTGTAACAACACCTTTTCCAAATGTTTCTTTATTGGTTGAAGTTCTTAAGGTATCGACATAGTAGTAATCAGCTTGGGCTGAATCATCTTTTAAATCTAAAATAAAATAACCATGTCTATCTAAATCGACAAATTTCAAATGCGGGTTGTAAACAACACTGCCAAAGGGAGGACCAACTGGCACAGGATTGTTAATTAGGTATTCAAATTGTCCTGTTTGAGCCTTGCCTATTGCTTCATCAAAATTAGCTGAAGTAATACTAGGAGTTGCAAATTCAACACCAACTGAACCAGCACCAGTAGATTGTGTATAAGAGCTTGAAGGGGTAGGTAAATTGGCTGCTAAAGGATTTGGATAAATAGCGGGTTTTTTTGTTAAATCAAAACTCCAACTCGCATGTGAATCTCCTGTAAGGAAAATGGTATTTTTAATGCCTCTGTTTTTCATTGTATCCAAAATTGAATTACGCTCCGTAGGATAAGATTCCCAATTGTCAATAAATAAATTTTCTACACCACGAATGGCATTTATATCAGTAATTGCAGGTTGACCTTGCGCATTAACAGCACCAAATCCTACATTCATATCACTAAAAAGAATCTGATTACCTATAACCTTCCATTTAGCTGTCGAGTTTTTCAAATTATTCATAAACCAATTAAGTTGCGTTGCACCAAGCATTGTTCTTGCAGGTAGGTCAGCATCATCGAAATTTGTCGGTGGTTTTACTCTGCCTTCAAGGCGTGTATCCAACATAATTAGATCTAACATTGAACCATAAGATATTTTTCTGTAAATGGAGTTGCTACTTGCATCCCTAATCGGCATCCATTCGAAATATACTTTTTTTGAAATATCCTTTCTTGTTTGCCAGTCTCCTTCATTTTGTTGGTGGTTTTCAGCACCATCTTTATATGAATCATTACTTGATTCATGGTCATCCCAAATTGAAATAAATGTTTGTTGTTGGTGTGCATAGCGCAAATCTGGATCAAGACGGTAAACTGAATATCTTGTGCGATAGTCTGCTTCAGAAACAATTTCTTTTGTAGGCTCTACAAAACGACCATTCAAAGAATCACCATATCCTTTTGGAGCATACTCATAAATATAATCACCTAAATGTATAACTGCATCTATGTCGTTACGTTGTCCTATTTTTTTAAATCCATTAAAAAAACCAGCTTCATAATTATTACATGAAACTACCGCAAAACGGAGGTGGTTAGTGTTCGTTGAAGCGGTACGCATTCTTCCAGTCAATGAATAAGCGCCTTTGTAATTAAATACGTAATAGTAAGTTGTTCCTGCCTGTAAATTTGTTACGTCGATTTTTACTGTATAATCTTTACTTACATTAGTGGTTGCTGTTCCTGAATTAACAACGTTTTTGAATAATGAATCAGTAGCTACTTTCCAATTAACATCTTTTGGTGTTGTATTACCAGAATCTGGCGTAATACGGGTCCAAATAATGACCCTGTCGGTGAGTGGATCGCCTGAAGCAACACCATGGTAAAATGGCTTAAGTTCAGGATTAAAAACGAGTGCTTCTGTAACACCTAAATTCCTATTGTAATTTGTGAGATTAGATTGGGCATTTAGTCTACCTGCGATGACCGCTAGGAGCAGAAATAAATTTATAATGAATGATTTTAACATGCAGCAAAGGTCTTTTGCCTTTATTAAGCAGACGTCAATCCAAAAATAATTAAAGTTTATTGTATTTTAAATTTCTTGGTAAATATGTACCTCAATTTAATATAATCTTAAAGAAGTAATGCGTGATTGTTGCTTGAATAGTATTACCTAGGTTCGCAGCAATTCACATGGCCTTGCTCATGCTTTGGCGACACATAGGGAATGCCTAAATTAAGGCCTCTAACAATTAATAAAATGGCCACACACATAATAATATAAGGACTGGCCTTGCTCATGAGCACACGAACATTCGTAGAAATGAATTTTCCAAAAGCCATTGTTAAAGCCATGATTGGTAAGGTGCCTAAACCAAAGGACAACATTAATAAACTACTTTCGTAAACTGATCCAGTAGCTATCGAAGCCGCAATGGCCATGTAAACTAAGCCACATGGCAAAAATCCATTTAAGATTCCAATACTCAAATAAGAATGTAATTTTTTATCGGCAACCAAATAGGCAGTTAGTTTCGATTTGACTGCATTGGTATAACGATTAATGATAGGGAATTTAGCGCCACCAAATTGTGATAACACCAATATAAGCAATATAAAAGAACCAGCAACGATAGAAAGCCATTGTTGTAAATTGAACAATGCAAAACTGCTGCCCAACAATCCAAAAACAGCACCCATGATGGCATAGGAGAGTGCCCTTCCTAAATTGTATAATAAAATAGCAATTGTTTTTCTTGAGCCATTGAGTTGTTGAACAGGCAAGGTGAGGGCCAATGGTCCGCACATACCAATGCAATGAAAACTGCCGAGTATGCCAATGCTAAATCCCGATAAAATGACAACAACAATTGAATTCATTATTCCAACATTAAATCTTGTTCTCTGTAATACGATTTATCTTCACTTTCCCACTGTAATCTAACTTTATACAGTCCTCTCACAAATCGCTTACCATCAATGATAAATTGACCAGCAGTATCTGGCTGAAAACTTAAATTAAGATCTCTTCTTTTATCATCGCTTTTTAAAAATTCTAGTTTGCCATTCGCGAAATTTTTTATCAAATTTTTTGGAAGTAAAATTTTTACATTCTTTTCAAATTGCGTAACCAATACTTCGGTTGATGCAGCATTTAAGTTTTGAGCTGCGTCAATTTTTAATTGATACTTTAGCTCCTTGTCGTAATAATTGGTATCCACCATGTCGTTGGTTTGTTGAAAAGCCAAGTACACCATGCTTAACATGGCCAATATGAAAATACCGATTACTACCGTTAGTTTATGTCCCCAATTCATTTTTATTTTATTAGTTATTTATTGATATGGCCCTAAGAATTTTGTTTTAATGGTTTGAATTCTCTCCCCATTTCTATACACGCCAATTTTAATTTTTGTGCTGTGGTGTAATACTTCTGATTCTGGTATCTCTAAGAAAAACGTAAATTGACCAATCGACTCTTTTTTTAGTACAATGTTTTTGTTGCCTATTAATTTTACATCACCATTCATTCCTTCTAATTTCAAAGTTACAGGTATTTCTTCTCTTGTTTTGTTTATAATCTTAGCCTCATAAAGATTGCTGATTTTATGGCCCGGCATTTCTTGATATGTTTGTCCTTTAATCCTTGTGATATAGGAATCTACAGTTTTACGGCTCACTATCATGACAACCATTACCACCAATAGAATTGATAGTAATACTGTATAAGCTTTCATGCGGGTATTGAAATGAAATTTTTTACCCGTGCTTATTTCATTTTCTGATGCATAACGAATCAGCCCTTTTTCAAAGTTCAAGCTCTCCATAACATCATTACAAGCGTCAATACACGCTGTACAGCCGATGCATTCCATTTGAATACCATCTCGAATATCGATGCCTGTTGGACATACATGCACACATTTGTTACAACCGATACAATCACCTTCTGTTCTTTCAACGCCCTTTTTGAATTTTCCGCGTGGTTCACCGCGTTTATAATCATAAGAAATTTGCATGGTGTCTTTATCAAACATTACACTCTGCAATCGGCCATATGGACAAATAGTGGTACATACAATGTCTCTTACATAAGCATAAACACCATAGAATAATAATGTAAAGATGATTAAGCCAGTGAGCAATCCAATATTATCCTCCATAGGTTCTTTGACAATCGCAATCACTTCATCGATGCCAAGAATATAAGCTAAGAACGTATGGGCAATGGCAAATGAAATAACCAAGAAAAGAAAATGTTTGATTGATTTTTTAAAGACCTTTTCGACTGTCCAACTGCCATCATTTAATTTTCTTTGTTGGGTAGGTGTGCCTTCAATCATCCATTCAATAGGTCGGAAAATAAATTCCATAAAAATGGTTTGCGGACACACCCATCCACAAAACAGTCGTCCGAAAACAACTGTAAACAGGACAACGAATACAATAAATGTAATCATTGCAATTGCGAAGATGAAGAAATCCTGTGGCCAGAAAATCTTACTAAAGAGAATAAATTTTCCTTCCAATATATTTATCATCATGAATGGTAAATCATTCACTTTGATAAAGGGAAGCGCAAAAAATATAATCAAATAAAAGAACGCTAAATACTTGCGATAGTTCGTCCACTTTCCTTTTGGTTTTAAGGCATAAATCCAATTTCTTTTGCCTTTGTCGGTAACATTACTAACCCTGTCTCGGAAAGTTTCTGCATGCAAGAGTTCTTCGTCTGTCACTTTGTTTTTATTTAGTTATTGTAGAATCTTTTGTCAGTGAATCAGTCGCGTTTTCAGCTGCTTCTTCCTTGTATAAATCGCCTTGAGGCTCTTTTGCGCCAACAGGATTACTGCCTTTCAAAGACAAAATATAACTTGATACCTGTGCCATTTCTTTTGCAGATAATTGATCCTTCCAAGAAATCATGCCTTTCTCAGGCCAACCATATTTTAAAGATTTAAATACATCTTTGATAGAACCACCATGAATCCAATAATCATCTGCTAAATTTGGACCCACACCACCTGGCATACTGCCACCAGTAGCGCCATGACATGAAGCACAGTTTTTAGCAGCAAATACTTTTTTACCTAGTTCAATATCATTTCCACTCAACATGGTTACCGAATTTTCGTCAACCTTGTTGCCTTGTATAGCCAATCTTGCAATATCTTCTTTAGCAGCTTCGGCCATTTCAATATTGTATTCTTCAATTTGTAAAGGCGATGATTTGCTTACATGGTAATTAAATAAATAAATCGCAGCAAAAATGATTGATCCAATAAATCCTGCAATAAACCATGGTGGCGTAATATTATCTAGTTCCCTTATGCCATCATAACTATGACCAGTGTCTATGTTAGCTTCTTCTGTCAATGGTTTAAAACTATTCATTTTGTTCCAAAGTGTTTTCCACCAACTTTCTTCGTTAGATTCTACAACTGTATTGTTAGCTTTAGCAATAGTTGCGTTTGTTTCAGCAGTTTTTTGATTTATAAACGAATTGGTAAGGAATGAAAAGTAGACAATGAGCATAGCGATTACGGCAATCCCTACAACCAATATCCAAGTTGTTGTTGCACTCGAAAATAAATCACCAGAGCGCGGACCAGTAACTGCCTCTGCTGTTTGTGCAAATGCACCTTGTGTAAAGAATAAGAACATTGCCAATGTAGCTGCTTTACTCATTAATTCAGAAGCGTTTTTTCTTTTGTTTGCAAAATCTTTTGCTACTAACAAAAATGTTTTACTTGAGATATAGAGTGGCAATAATAATATGATTGCCACGATGGTTAATAATACATTGATATCAAGACTGCTCTTTGCAGGGGCCACAACAGCAGCGGCTGCATCGGCCCCAAATAAAAAACAGGGACTGGCAATGGCCAATATACTTGATGCTATTTTTTTAAAATTATTTTTAGTCATATGCTTAATTTTTTTTATCGTCCAATGGTAAGTTTTCAATTCTTTCAATTTCACTTTTATCGATACTGTAAATCCAGAATGTTACGATAGCAAAGAAGGCTACAAACATTACAAGCGATACTACAGGGTAGATACTTACACCGGCTATTTTTTCTAAATATGTTGAAAATTTCATGATCTTATTATTTTTTTTCTAAATTGATATCAGTTCCTAAACGTTTTAAATAAGCGATCATGGCAATGATTTCTTTGTTACTTGCAATCTTAACTTTCTTGCCAGTTCTTAATTCATTGGCAATGGTTTCAGCTTGTTTCATTAAATCATTGTTGGCCTCAGCTTCATATCCATCAGGATAGGGAACACCCATTTTACGCATGGCATGTATCTTAGAATTAGTACTTGCTACATCGATGTCATTCTCATATAAAGAAGGGTAGGATGGCATTACAGATCCTGGAGATGTTAAAGTCGGTTCCATCATGTGGTCGAAGTGCCAAGCCACGCTTGGTTGATTAATACCTTCTCTCGCCAAATCCGGACCAGTACGTTTACTTCCCCATTGGAATGGATGGTCGTATACAAACTCCCCTGCTTTTGAATATTCTCCATAACGTTTCACTTCATATCTAAAAGGACGAATCATTTGTGAGTGACAGTTATAACAACCTTCTCTGATGTAAATATCTCGCCCTTGTAATTCAAGTGGCGTATAAGGCTTAACAGATGCAATGGTTGGGATATTTTCTTTTACCAAGAAAGTAGGTACCAATTCTATTACACCACCAATGCCAACTACGACCAAACTTAAAACCAATAACAAGATTGGTTTTCTTTCAATAAAGCTATGCCAAATTGAATTGGATGGTGCACGGTATTCTTTTTCAAGTGCAGGTGCTTCAGCTTCTTCAGTTGCAAGGAATGAACCTTGTTTAGCTGTTTTAATCAAGTTATATATCATTATGAATACACCAATCAAGAAGATAGTTCCACCAACGGCTCTAATAATATAGAATGGTGTTACTGTTTGAACAATGTCAATGAAAGTGTATTGTAATTGACCTTCTGGTGTGAAGGCTTTCATCATAAAGTATGAACGGAATGCGCTCCAATACATTGGGATAGCGTATAATAAAATACCTAGTGTGCCAATCCAGAAATGCGTTGCAGCAAGTTTAACTGAATACAATTTGGTTTTGAATAATTTTGGTATCAACCAATACATCATACCAAATGTTAAGAAACCATTCCATCCCAAAGCGCCAATGTGAACGTGTGCTACTGTCCAGTCGCTGTAGTGAGAAATTGCATTAACATTTTTCAATGATAGCATAGGGCCTTCGAATGTGCTCATACCATAACATGTTACAGCAACAACGAAGAATTTTAAAACAGGGTCCTCGCGCACTTTATCCCAGGCTCCTCTTAAAGTGAATAAACCATTTAACATACCACCCCAACTTGGTAAAATCAACATAATTGAGAATGCAGTACCTAATGATTGTGCCCAATCAGGCAAAGCAGTATACAATAAATGGTGTGGACCAGCCCAAATATATAAGAAGATTAAACTCCAAAAGTGAACAATACTTAAACGGTAAGAATATACCGGACGGTTGGCCGCTTTTGGTAAAAAGTAATACATCAAACCTAAGTACGGTGTAGTTAAGAAAAATGCTACCGCATTATGACCATACCACCACTGAACCAAGGCATCTTGAACACCAGCATACCATGAATAACTTTTCATGAATGAAACTGGAATTTCAAATGAATTTACAATGTGCAACATGGCTACTGTTACCCATGATGCAATAAAGAACCAAATGGCAACATATAAATGGCGTTCTCTTCTGGTAATAATTGTGGCAAACATATTGATACCAAATACCACCCAAATAAGGGTAATTAAAATATCAATTGGCCATTCTAATTCGGCATATTCTTTACCAGTTGTGAAACCCATTAATAACGACACAGCTGCACAAACAATAATAAATTGCCAACCCCAAAAGTGAATATTTCCTAATTTTTTGCTCCACATTGGTGTTTTTAGCAATCTTGGAATGGCATAATAAACGCCAGTGAAGATACCATTACCAACAAAGGCAAATATCACAGCATTTGTGTGAACTGGTCGCAAACGACCAAAGGCTAAATGCGGAAAGTATTCGCTAAAATTAAGAACTGGGAATGCCAATTGAAAGGCTGCAATTACGCCCAATAACATTCCTACAGCACCCCAGAAAATACATGCAATGGCAAAAAATTTCGGGAGCTTGTTGTCGTAGTAAAATTTGTCTAAACTCATATGTTGTTACTTTGTATTTTTTAAATTTGTTTGATTTATTTTAAGTTCATTATCGAATAACATTCTTTGCGCTGGACTTTGTTGATCATCGAATTGTCCATCTTTTACACTCCAAAGGAATCCTATTAAAAAACCGCCAGCAATTAGTATGCTCACAATTAATAATATGATAATTACACTCATAATTTTTAGTATTGTTCTATTAAATATTTTATCATATCAGTGGTGGTTACAATACCTACCAACTGATTGTTTTCTAAAACCGGTAGTGCATGAAAATGCGCTTCAGCAAATACTTCTGCTACTTCTTTAATTGAATCTTCTGCATTTACAACACGCGGTTGTGCTGTCATTACTTGTTCGATTGTTAATGAACTAACTACTGCGGCCTCCGATCCCTCTTGGTTTTGGTATAGGTTACCAAACGTCAATCGATTGATATCGGTACTGCTGATAATTCCCACAACCGAATTGCCGTTCATGACAGGTAGGTGATGAATGTTTTCCGTTTTTATCATGTTGACAGCAGTCTGAAGTGTGTCATTTTGGTTGACAAAATGAACATTCTTGGTCATGATGTGGCTGATAGGTTCTCTCTTTTTCATTTTATTTATTTTATTTAGTGACTTCTTTTAAGTGGTAATATTTCGACAACCATTCGGTTAATCCATAGGTTAAAGCAATAATTGTAATCGAACTACATGGCATCAAGATGGCTGCAACAACTGGCGATAAAATGCCTTGAACAGCAAAGTATAAACCGATAATATTGTAGATGGCCGAAATTGAAAATGTAATTAATATAATTTTTTTGCCAGCAATTGCAAATTGTATGAAGGTATTTAGATTGGCAAGTTTCGAGCTGTCGATCACACCATCAGATGAAGGTGTAAAATTATTGCCCGTGTCAGCAACTGCGATACCAATATCGCTTTGTTTCAATGCGCCAGAATCATTTAATCCATCGCCAATCATCATCACATTTAAATGATGTTTACTTTGCAACTCTTGCACATAATCCAATTTTTGTTGTGGACTTTGATTAAAAAACACATCGCTTTCTTTTCCTAACAAATCTTGTATATGTGTTAACTCGGTATCATTGTCGCCAGAAATTAAAGACAGAGTATATTTTTTCTTTAAGGATTGAATGAGTCTAGAAACACCAAATCTATATTTATTAGAAATGATGTATTCGCCTATAATAATGCCATCAATGCTCACAATTACTTTTGTACCTTGTTTATCTTTGTAATATTCACCTCCAACAAATTTTGGAGAACCAATTTTGATATGCTTTTCATTCACCCAGCCTTCAATACCTTGTCCATCTGTTTCTTTAAAATCGTTCACTTCCGAAACATCCTGAATGTTTAAAAACGCGCTAACCAATTTGCTTGCAGGATGAGAAGATTGTTTTAATAAGGAAGCGATATCGGATTGTATAGCTTGGTCGATAACCTTGCCTGAATACTTGACATTCGATCCTTTGGTTTGTGTAAGGGTGCCTGTTTTATCAAGAACGATATGCGTAATTTGCGAGAGTCTTTCAATAATTTCAGGGGACCTCAAATAGAATTTATTTAAGCCAAATATTCGCAAAATATTGCCGTTCGTGTAATTTTGTGAAAGCAATAATGCGCATGGACATGCAACAATTAAAACAGTTGTAATGGCATTCCACATTAATTTGGTTTCACCTAGATTTAACCAATACATGCCCGCTATTAAACCAATTGCTAAAACAGCATAGGTAAAATATTTACCGATGGTATCATAAGTGCTATGTTGTAAGGGCTGTTTTTTATTGAATACCGGATTGTTCCATAAATTTGTTAGGTAACTTTGTGAAACTTCTTTTACTACCACCAATTCCAATAAACCATCTAATTGTTTGCCGCCAGCATAAATTAATTCACCAATGTTCACTTGAATTGGCAAACTTTCGCCACTAACAAAACTATAATC